>NZ_JAXCIA010000077.1:0-1073 GCF_035985025.1 Flavobacterium sp. PL11 | reverse complement strand
CGTAAACCCAACAGATTCAAGTGAGATGTGTTCTACAAAAGCATCGATAAATCGAATTGGATTATCCAAAGCGATTTTATCTTCTAAACTGCTTAATAGTAACTATTTACGCGATGTTCCGGATATATGTTGCATCTTTAAATGTACAAATTTTCTCGCTAATATCCAAAATTAAATACTATATTTGATGCAAATAAAACGGAGGTTTTTTCACAGACTGACGTTAGCGGTCATTGTAAGTGCGACAAACCGACAAATTATAATAACATAAATATAAACAATGGAAATATTAAATATACAAACAACACGACTTAATATTCGACATCTCGAATTAACTGACTTATTAGACTTCCATAGTTATCGTTCAAATCCAGAAGTTACAAAATATCAAGGTTTTGATGTTATGTCAATTGAACAAGCCGCAGAATTTATTAAAGACAACTCGACAAAGTATTTTGGTAAAGCAGGTGAATGGGTACAATATGGAATTGAAAACAATGAAACAAAACAAATTGTAGGAGACTGTGCAATTAAACTTGACCAATACGACACACGAATTGCGGAAATTGGAATTACAATTTCACACCTTGAACAAAAAAAGGGTTACGCTAAAGAAGTTCTAATTGGAGTTTTGACTTTTCTGTTTGACACAAAAGAAATACACAGAGTTGTTGAAATAGTGGACGCAGAAAATACTGCTTCAATCAACTTACTAAAAAGTACAGGATTTAAACAGGAAGGACACTTTATTGAAAACATATTCTTCAAAGGAAAATGGGGAAGTGAATTTCAATACGCAATGCTGAAAAGAGAATGGGACGACAGAATATAAAAATACTTGACGGAACAGAACAACGAACCGCTAACAGCGGTTTGGCAAAAGTGGCGGTTCAGTGCTCCGCAGACAGTTTTCTGGTTAATCAAACATTGGTACTCCGCATCAACATTTGTGGTGAAAATCGCCACCTTCGCCAAGCCGCAAAACGTCAGGATGTGAATTTACCCCACTTTTGCTCAAATTAACGCAATAACTCCTTTTCTATTCGCACAAAATTCGCTTGTAAGCGAGGCGG
>NZ_JAXCIA010000076.1:0-1303 GCF_035985025.1 Flavobacterium sp. PL11 | reverse complement strand
ATTAAACGTGTTTGTGTTGACGAAACAGCTATAAAAAGGGGGCATAATTATATAAGTATTTTCACAGACTTAGACACCGGTAAGGTTATATTTGTAACCGAGGGAAGAAAAAAAGAGGTTTTTGATTTGTTCTATGGATGGCTTTGGGATAATGGAGGATGTCCTGGCAATATAGAGTTATTGAGGTAAGCACTTAATTTCATATCTTTAAAGTGACGTAAAGCATAGAAAAGATGGAAATATTTAAAGGTCAAAATCTCATAAAGTTTGCTGAACGGTTTCAAACCGACCAAGATTGCCGGAAATATCTTTCAAGTATTAAATGGTCCGAGCAATATGTTTGTAGAAAGTGTGGTCATACAAAGAGCCAAGTACGCAAAGATTTTGCAAGAACCTGCAATATTTGTAGCGATACCGAATCAGTAATGGCAAATACATTATTCCATAAGGTAAAATTTGGTTTAAAAAAGGCATTCTTTATTTGTTTTGAAATGTCAACAAGTACAAAAAGTCTTTCAGCTTGTCAAACTGCAGTTCGTTTTGGAGTTCACGAAAGAACCGCTAGATTATTTATGCACAAAGTTCGTGAGGCGATGAAATCTAGCGAAGATTTTCCTATGACTGGAGTTGTGAATGTTGATGAATATGTTGTAGGAGGTTATGAAGAAGGCAAGCCTGGAAGGAGTTATGACAGTACAAAGAAAAAAGCTGTATGCGCTGTGGAACTTACAGAAGATGGAAAGGTCAAACGCTTTTATACCTTTCAAATTCCAAATTATTCAACAAAATCGTTAAGAAAAATATTTGAAAAACATATAGACAAACAAGCAAAAATCACAACTGATAAATGGAAAGGATATAATCCAATAGCTAAAGATTATCATTTAACACAGATATTGAGTGATAAAGTTTCAAAATTTAAAGCCTTACACATTATGATTCATCAGGTTAAATCTTGGATAAGAACTATCTATTCTTGGGTTAGTGAAAATAATATTAACAGGTATTTTGACGAATTTTGCTATCGAATCAATCGTTCTCAAAGCAAAGACACAATCTTTAACAATTTAATCAAAAGAATGGTCAAAGCTGATAATATCACACAACAAAAGATAATATGCAACTAGATGCTGACCTCAATAGAGTTATTTAGTATGGACATGTCAGTATCCTACCAAGCTGGTCAAAAAGAATATTTTGCAGGAGCGGAAGTAGTTTTCGATAGATTTCATATTAAAAAAGGAATGAATAAAGCTCTAAATCTTGTTCGAATAGAAGAGGTTAGAAGAGTTGAATCCCTGAA
>NZ_JAXCIA010000075.1:0-1332 GCF_035985025.1 Flavobacterium sp. PL11 | reverse complement strand
TATGCTGCTCCCCAAAAAACGTACAACTTTTTGTGTGAATTTAAGATAGGATTAAAAACCTTAAATTAGCAGAATTATGTCAAGAACAAGAAGAGTATTTGGAAAAGATTTTAAAGCAAAAGTTGTTTTAGAAGCGTTAAGAGAGAAAGAAACGTTGGAGGTTTTAGCCAAGAAATATGAGCTTTTACCTACCCAAATTTCTAGTTGGAAGGCCGAAGCAATCAAAAATATATCGGCGGTTTTCAATCAGGAGAAAGAGATTGTGAAAAAAGAGGAAATCCCAACCGAAAAACTCTTTGCAAGAATCGGTCAATTGACTTTAGAGAATGATTTTCTAAAAAAAAAGTTGAGCTAATACCGATGACAGAACGACAGGAAATGATCGATTCTAAAGAAAAATTGAGTCTATCTAGACAATGTATATTGCTGAATATCAATCGTAATTGCTTATATTTTTCATCGAAACGAGAAAACATGGAAAATATGGCAATTATGGAACTACTGAAGAAGCAATACACCGCAACCCCTTTTTATGGGTACCGAAAGATGACTGTATGGCTCGAAAATTACGGTTTTGCTGTCAATGAAAAACGAGTTCGACGATTAATGAAATTGGTGAACTGGCAGACCATATACAGAGAACCACGCACTACAATGGCTATTAAAGAACATAAAAAATACCCTTATTTACTAAAAGGGTTAGAAATTACTAAAAAGAACCAGGTTTGGGCAACCGACATCACATACATCCCTATGAATAAAGGGTTTATGTATTTATGTGCGATAATTGATTTACGGACTCGCTATGTCTTGGGTTGGGATATAAGCAATACTATGACAGCCGAATGGTGTACAAGAGTTCTTCAAGAAGCGATTACTAAACACGGCAAGCCAGAAATATTTAATACCGATCAAGGAAGTCAATATACAAGTGAAACACACACTAATTTGCTGATTGATAATGATATAAAAATATCAATGGATGGAAAAGGACGAGCAATAGATAATATTTTTATCGAACGATTATGGCGATCAGTAAAATATGAAAACGTATATTTACAGGCTTATGAGTCTACTTTGGACTTGTATAATGGTCTGAAAAAATACTTTGAGTTTTATAACAACGAGCGTTTCCATCAATCGCTAGATTATCAAACACCAAGAGAAATGTATAGTAAAACAGAAGTGGCATAAAATCAGAATAACTTTTTTGACCAATGGCTTCGCCGGTCAAAAGTTATTTCCGATTTCAGCCTGGAAAATGGAAATGAAAACTTTAAAAAACTATCTTAAGTTTCTAAAAAAGTTGCATCGCGAATAGGTCGCAGCATA
>NZ_JAXCIA010000074.1:0-1518 GCF_035985025.1 Flavobacterium sp. PL11 | reverse complement strand
GTCAGTTTTAAACTTATCTGTGAATTCTAAAATACTTTCTCCTGTAAACTTTTCCATACCGTAAATATAATAAAAGATAAGTAAGTATCAGCACATCTCAAAAAAAGTATTAAAGTAAAAAAAATGTAATTTTAAATTACAAATGATAAACTTACAGACTTATGGACTTTACACAAGAATAAATTCCGGAATTAATGTTGGAACTAACAAATTCTGAAAACGAAACGAATTGATTAATGCAACTGACTTTGAATGCCATTATGAAAGGTGAACGTCATTTACATCAACAAGATAATCCAACGGACTATGTTAATGGTTATCGAGAAAGAAAAGCTGGAGGTTTTAACAAAAAAATGATTTTAAAAGTACTCAGTAATCGTGATGGCGGATTTTATCCTGTTTTACTAAATATTCTGCGAAACGAAGAACTTCGCAAACTTATATTTAGCCTATATAGACGAGGATTAACTACCGAGCAAGTAAGCGATGTTTATAAAGGAATTTAAGGTAAAGATTACAGCAAACAAAAAATTAATTATTTGATGAAAGAGAGCCGTGAGGAAGTTTCTATATATTTAAAACGTAAGTTAGATCCTCATTATTTAGTTCTTTATATTGATGCTACTTTTATAGATATTAGAAGAGATAAATCAGTTAGTAAAGAAGATTTTATACTATTTTAGGTATTAAAGAAGATGGCTCACGAGAAGCGCTGAGCATTGTAAATCATCCAACTGAAGGCGCAACATTATGCCAGATGGAGTAAGAAATATTAAAAGAAAGAGGAGTTGAAACCTCAGGATTGATAGCTTCGCACGGACTGACATTTATTGAAAATGCTATCGCAAAATCCTTTCCAAATGCGCAAAATCAGCTATGTATGGTTCATATTAAACATAGTATTTTATGCGTTTTTCCAAGAACAAAAAGATTAGAAATTGTAAGGAACTTTCAGAGATATTTGCCGCAGAAACAAAAAAAGTTACCTCTGTAGAAGCCTTTGTAAATTTAGATAACTTTGTTGAAAAGTAACAAAAAAGCTATCCGAGTTTGAAATCATTTTCAAACCTGCGTAATATAGCTTATTTTACATACTCAAATTATCCCATCTCAATTCTTAGAATGATTTACTCAACTAACTGGATAGACGCTTGAATAGAAATTACAAGTGGGTTTTAAAAATGAGAGGGGTGATGTTAAGTCAGGAATCTGTTTTGTTTTAGATGGGCTCAGTTGCGATGGAAAAAGAACATAAATCTTATAAATACCCAGTGTCAATTTTTAGGGACATAGTAGAACTTAAAGTGGTAATACCAACAGAAGCAAAAGTGCGTTCCGCCACACTGCTCAAAACTTCGACTTCTTTTGCGATTGATAATATTAAATAATAAATAATTTTTACACACTTTTTAATCATCACTCTAACCCCTGTTGCTTCCTATGGAGTGAAGGCATTAAAAAACCTTTTATAAACAAAAAACCCCTCACAAAGTGAAGGGTTTTTCTAAAGAAAGGCGA
>NZ_JAXCIA010000073.1:0-1641 GCF_035985025.1 Flavobacterium sp. PL11 | reverse complement strand
AAAACTAACTCGCTTACAAGCGAATTTTGTGCGAATAGGAAAGGAGTTATTGCGTTAATTTGAGCAAAAGTGGGGTAAATTCACAGCCTGACGTTCCCGCGCTAAAAGAAGTTGCGGAAATGGTAGCAGAGTTCTTTCCGCTAAGATAGAGTTTCTTGGTAAACTAAATGTTCCGGGTATGATAAACCAGCAATTTATTTTAGCGTGTGTTGTGCGATCGTGCTTACTCCAAATCAATGATGATAGAAATGTTTTCTTTTATTTTTTGAATTAAATCAGAGGGCAATATTCCGACTTTCTTAATTAATCTTTTATTATCAATAGCTCTAATCTGATCGATCATAATATCACAATTCTCATGTAAATTAGCCATTCCTTTTTTCAGATGAACTCTTAAAATATCAGAATCATTTTCGACATTTGTAGTTATTGGACAAACGACTGTTGATGGATGAGGAATTTTATTCAACAAATTTGTTTGCACAATTAAAACAGGTCTCGTTTTTCCTGGTTCAGTTCCTATCTGTGGATTTAAATCTGCAATCCATATTTCAAATTGGTTAATCTGCATAATCAAGTTTTTCGAAATCTTTTAAAATGTTCATAGATTCTTTCTTCAGTAGAGCAGATTCTGTTTTTAGCTTTTTCTCTGTAATTTGTCGTTTTTGGACTTTATTATAATGTTCGATTGCCTCGTTAATATACCTATTTCTTGGAATGCGAATTCCTGAAAGAATATTTTCTGTTTCTACAAATATGGAATCATCGATTTTTAATGATATAGTTTTCATAATTAAATTTTAATATTACAAAGGTATATCTTTTTAGTATATATTAATCGTGTTATGTAATGTTTTTTCGCATGTCGCACAACGTCAGTCTGTGAAAAAACTACCGTTTTATTTGCATCAAATATAGTATTTAATTTTGGATATTAGCGAGAAAATTTGTACATTTAAAGATGCAACATATATCCGGAACATCGCGTGAACAGTTACAAATAAGCAGTTTAGAAGATAAAATCGATGTGGATAATCCAATTCGATTTATCGATGCTTTTGTAGAGCATATCTCACTTGAAGCACTTGGTTTGACAGTACAAACTATAAAATCTGAAGGTCGTCCCAGTTTTGACACTAAGCTGTTTCTTAAAATCTATTTATACGGGTACCTAAATGGACTTAGAAGTTCTAGAAAGTTAGAAAAAGAGTGCGTCCGCAATATTGAATTACAATGGCTCTTAGAAGATATCTGCCCGAATTACCATAGCATTTCCTCCCGATATCGATCGGGATTAGAAAGCAGAACCCAGCTGGGCTTAGAAAACTCTTCAAACTCTTTGTTTCTTTTTTGAAAGATGCCGACCTAGTTGCTGGTGAAACCATTGCCATTGACGGTACAAAAAGTAGAGCGCACAACAGTAAGAAAGCTAATTTTAACCAAAAGAAAATTGACAAACACTTGGCTTATATTGAAGAACGAACCCAAGAATATCTCACAGAATTAGAAACAAATGATGTAAAAGACAACACAGTGACCGTTACTGAAATCCAAGAAAAAATAGCGCGTTTAAAGAAAAACAAAATCCGCTATGAATTACTGGAAGAAAAATTAAAGGCCAGTGGTGATACGCAAATTAGT
>NZ_JAXCIA010000072.1:0-1726 GCF_035985025.1 Flavobacterium sp. PL11 | reverse complement strand
GGGTTCTATTTTGAAAATCACGATTTAAAGGCAATAAAGTCAATGGAATTAAGGAAATTTATTTAGTCCTAAAACGTTTAGGACAGGATTGTTTTCAGATATCAAAACGGCTTGTGTTTTACTAAATAAAGTACCTTGTGATACTAATTACATTTTCAGAAAAGGTATTTTCAATTGGTTTTGCAGCATTAAGATATAGTTTCGAAAAATATTTTTTAATCAATAAATATTATTCCATTATTTGGATTAGACGGTCTAATTAGCGTCCGTACAAATATTGAGTATTTATTACTAATTTTTAAAAGAATGTAAGATCTATTAATATATTTTAAAACAGCCATCAAATTGAAGTCTAAAAACTTATTTATCACTTTTGCTTTGTGTATTGTTTTAGGTTGTTCTAAAAATTCTAAGCATATTAATAATTTAGATCCTACTTTACAATTACAATCAGATCAAATAGATAGCGGTTCTACAAACCAATTATCAAATTCTCTAGATCAGACAGATTTAAATTATTCTACTGAACAGTTAGATAATACTAAAGGTCTTTCAAATAGTTCTGTTAATACTATATTTCAAGATTCTCAAAATTTACTATGGATTGGAACTTGGGATGGCCTCAATAGGTATGACGGAAATAACTTTAAAATATATAGACCAGAATTAAACAATGAAAATAGCTTAACGAATCAAGTAATCTTGAAAATAGATGAAGATCACTTGGGTTATATCTGGATACTAACAATGCACGGAATTAATCGATACGACAAAAAAGTCGATTTATTTAAAAGATATTATTTTACTAAGAAAAATAATCGCCCACTATCAGAGTCTGAATTTAATATTGCAATCAATCCAGCAAAAAAAGTGTATTGCGCTGTAAAAAATTGGGGAATTGGTTACTATAATGGTCAAAATTTTATTCAATTAAGGACCGAAAATCTTCCTAAAAAGGCAGTTAAAAAAATGGAGTTTGCTTCGAGTGACAAATTAATCCTAATGTATGATGATAATACACTTTACGCACTAGATGTACCACCTTCAAATAAAAATAAAAATCACATTATAAAAGCTAAACTATTATCAAGTGGTGTGCAATCCTTTGAAATTGTGTCTAAAGATAAAATTGGTATGGTGTCTAATGATGGTATAGCCAGTTTTTATTCACTTATAAATAATGCCAGACAAATTATTAATATTGGCATAGTAGAATCTTTGATAGGTAAAGTTGCTGATGGTTTAGTTTTCGCAGCTAAAAGGAATAATATCATCATAAACAATTTGGGAAAGATAGTGTCAAAGCCGTGGTTAAAAAATGTGCAAAGTCAAAAAACAACTACTTTATATCAGGGAAGTGAAAACATAATTTGGACTGGTACAGATGGAGATGGTTTATTCAAAATATATCCTTTAAAAAAAGCTTTTAATCTAATATCTAAACTAAAAGTTCCGGAACTTGATGGAGGAATTGTTAGATCATTCGTTGAAATAAAAGGAAATTCTTTTTGGGTTGGAACAAAAGGAAAAGGACTTTTTAAATTTTCTGATGACTTTTATCAAAAGCCCGAAAGTGAATTGCAATATTCTATTTATAATGAATACAACAGCGGGATTAACAATGCGGTTTTTATGCTGCTCCCCAAAAAACGTACAACTTTTTGTGTGAATTTAAGATAGGATTAAAAACCTTAAATTAGCAGAATTATGTCAAGAACAAGAAGAG
>NZ_JAXCIA010000071.1:0-1929 GCF_035985025.1 Flavobacterium sp. PL11 | reverse complement strand
TTGACGCGATGTTCCGGATATATGTTGCATCTTTAAATGTACAAATTTTCTCGCTTATAAACAAAATTAAATACTATATTTGATGCAAATAAAACAGTAGTTTTTTCACAGACTGACGTTACCACTCAGTTTAAAATTGCGCTCAAGAACCAAAAATGGAAAATCAACCGAAAAAAAGTATTGAAAAAAAGATTGCAATAGAAATTGGAATGGAATTTCTAAACTTGATATTTGGAAATATCTATACAAAAATTGGATTAAGTTTGATGCTTTTGATCATTGGCGGAGTTTGTATTTTTGCGCCAATAGAAAATGAAATTTATAAACCGAAATGGTTATACATATTTGGTGGAATATTAATTTTATCTTCAATATTATTGATAATTAAAAGATATTTGGAATTAAAGAATATTGACAGAAAAGAACAAAAATAGAACTGGAAAATGATTGTGTTAAAATCTTACACAGAAAATATTCAGAAATGGAAAACTGAAACCGAAAATAGACGCGTGAAAAGTTTGCGTACTAAATTTAGAATAAAACCGAAGTGGTAACAGCGGTTTTGCTAGATTGCGAAATATGTGGTAAAATTCAAGTTTATCTTTCGCAAGAAATTTTATCTTAGCAGAAAAATCTCGGTTACGATGTTCGCAACCTCGCAAAGCCTCAACACGTTATAGCCAATGGTAAGACGACCGAACCGTAACAGAAAAACAAACAGACAATGACATTAAAAGAAGCCGTATTAAAAAGTTTAGAAGACATTAACGACATTACCAACTATTTGGCAGTGCTTAATCACATAAACGAAAAAAACTATTATGACTTTGGCAGTGGAAAAACACCTGGCTCGACAATTTCAGCAGTTTTAGGCGACTTTATTCGTAATGGCGACACAAGAGTTAAACGTATAAAACAAGATGGTGGAACTTATTCTTACTACTTGACAAAAAACGAACAAAATATTGGAATTGAAATTTTGAGTGGCGACACGGAAACTCAAATCGTAAAACCAATTAAAATAAACAAATCAAAGACTTACGAAGAGAGAGATTTACACAAACTTTTGAGCAGTTATCTAAAAAATACTGACACTTATTCAAAGACAATTTTTCACGAACAATCCAACGGCAAAGACAACAACCAAATTTGGACGCATCCAGATATGGTCGGAATTAAGTTCTTGAACTTGCAGACAAAAGCAAGTCAAAATTTTTTAAAGTCTATAAATCGTGTTGACACTTTCAAATTAAGTTCATATGAACTGAAAAGAGAAATTAACAGCGACAGCGAACTGAAAAAAGCATTTTTTCAAGCTGTTTCAAATTCAAGCTGGGCGAATTATGGTTATTTAGTTGCGTTTGAATTTAGCGACAGTTTGAACGAAGAAATGGCAAGACTTAATCAATCTTTCGGAATTGGAATTATCGAACTAAATGCAAATCCATACCAAAGTAAAGTGCTTTATCCATCTATATTTCGGGACTTAGACTTTAAGACAATTGACAAACTTTGTAAGATGAATAAAGAATTTGAAAAATTCATCGAACAGACAGAAAAACTAATGACCGCAAGTGAAAAATATGTTTCAGGAGCAGAAAAAGAATTGGACGAATTTTGTGACGACTACTTTGCAAATGACACAGAAGTTGAAAATTATTGCAAAGAAAAACATATACCGACAAGCGAAGAATAACAAGAACCACTGGCTATAACCGCCGTTTGGCAATATGGCGGGTTCGGGCTTAATTTGAAGTCGGTTTTGTACTTGGGAAATTAGTGTTTAATCGAAATTTTAGGCTTCCTTAATCCGCCACATCGCCAAGCGGCCAACCGTCAGGATGTGAATTTACCCCACTTTTGCTCAAATTAACTCAATAACTCCTTTTCTATTCGCACAAAATTCGCTTGTAAGCGAGGCGGTTTTTG
>NZ_JAXCIA010000070.1:0-2081 GCF_035985025.1 Flavobacterium sp. PL11 | reverse complement strand
AGAAAAAGATTTGGTTTTAAAACACCAAACCAAGTATATTTACATAAATTGATAAATCAGCAAAAAGTTGCATTTATGACTTGAATCCGCCGTTCAATATAGACGTTCGTTTATCTAAGTTCATATTTTATCAATTACATACGTTAATATGTACTTTTGAATATATCCTTTAAATTTACAGTATTGTAAAAAAAATAATTGTAAAACTTTTCTCGTTAAAAATGATACTGTATACAAATAGTATACAAATATTAAAACAAAAAATCCCTAAAACGCTGATAATCAACGATATTAGGGATTTTATAAGTGACCTTGACTGGATTCGCCTACGATATTATGAAACACCAGTAAATACAGCCTATCACAAGGTTTTTTTAAGAGAGGGTGTACTTCAAAATGTACTAGGCAGTGTACTGACATGCAGTTCAGTATCCATAATTTTTATTTTACTTGACACAACTTTTTGAGTTAAAACTTGTATAAAGAATAAACAATTAAATATGGAAACTACATATTATCTAAAAGATAGTAAAAAGGAACAGTCAATGATATATTTCAAATTTGTAAATCAAAGTAATGAGATTATTCGATGCTCGACAAAAAAGCATGTAAGCATTAAAGATTGGGCAGCAGGATATCCTAAAAAAACTTCGAAAACTTTTGATTTGAGAACTGTTTTGGATGCTTATAAAACAGTAATAAATGATTTTATTATAGATAAAATCAAATTTGAAGAGCGACAACCCACTAAGTTGGAATTGCTAGGATGTATAAATAAAGTTCTGAACGGTGAAGAAATAGAATTCAATGACACACTCGAATTTTATGTGGATGAATTTTTAAATGATGAAGAATTAGAACTGGCAGATTCCACAATTAGATTAAAAAAGGCACACTTGAATCATTTTTTAAAAATAGTTGGATCAAAATCAAAACTTGTAGATCTAAATGAATCTATTATAAATAACTATAAAATAAAATTAAAGAAAGAGCCAGGTAGGCAAAGAACAACAATTAATAATTTTATCAAAAACGTAAAGGCTTTTTTACATTGGATTGAAACAAAAAATTATGTAAAAGTAGATTTAAAAAAATACCTTACACGAGATAAAGAAGTTGACAAGGATGTAATCGCTCTGACGCAAAATGAATTAATAGTAATTGAAAATGCACAATTTGATAATAAATCAATTCAAGATCAAATTGATATATTTTTAATTGGATGTTACACCAGTCTATCTATATGCGACTTGAAAAAAATCAGTAAAGAAATTATTAGTAATGAGAATTTCTTCAAAATACGTAGGACTAAAAATAATAATGATCAGAATGTTTTTTTAATAAATGAAGCTATAAAGATATTAAGCAAGCATGATTTTAAACTTCCTTTCATTTCTGATGCCAGAGGTTCTAAGTTATTAAAAGATGCTTTTAAAAGTTTAAAATTAGATAGGAAAGTAAGAATCACTAGTCAGTATGCAAACGGAAAAGTAAAAGACGAATATAAAAAATTGTATGATGTTGTTAGCTGGCATAAAAGTAGAAAAACTGCGATCACTATGCTTCTTAATAATGGGGTAGCAATACAAACTGTAATGCAAATAAGTGGGCACAAAAAAAGCGAAACATTGAATAGATATAAAGCATCTTTCGACGACGTTATTTCTGACGCAATGCACAAAGTTCGTTCATAATAAACTAGATAATAATATTGAGTGATTGTCATATAGCTACTATTTCAGGTAGCTCTATGACGATAACTTCTTTCATCTTGATAATACCGTATGGTACTAAATCTAAAAGAAACTAAAATGACAAAAACTGAAATTATTGCTAAATGTCAATATATCTTTCCAGAAAAAGCATTTGGTCACATTGAACCAAAGTGCCTTACAGAAACCATTTATTTTAAATTAAAGCATTTTGCAAATAACTGTAGTAAGTAATAATCTTCGAAAATAAGAACATTTAATAAAACACTATGAATTGTTTTGACCCCTATAAAACAAGAGTATTATTCTAAATTTCGATTATTAATTATGCGGTTAATTTTTTCATCATTATTAAGTGTTTATCAGAGT
>NZ_JAXCIA010000069.1:0-2242 GCF_035985025.1 Flavobacterium sp. PL11 | reverse complement strand
GAATGCAAAATACCCACCAAAAGGGTATGCCTTGATTAAAGTGACCTTTTTTAAGCTCTTATGCGAGTTCAAAATTAGTAAACATTTATTTCTATCTCCCAAAACCGCCTCGCTTACAAGCGAATTTTGTGCGAATAGAAAAGGAGTTATTGCGTTAATTTGAGCAAAAGTGGGGTAAATTCACAGCCTGACGTTTCGCGGCTTGCAGAAGTGGCGAACTTCGTAACCGAGATTTTTCGGCTATGATAAAATTTCTTGCGAAAGATAAACGTGAATTTACCACATATTTCGCCATTTATGCAAACCGCTGTTGTGCGTTCGTTTATTTATTTACATTCAATTACCCCTTTAAAATAGTATTCAGTTTCTTTTCTGAATTTCCAAAATTCACTCGGAATATTTGTTTCTCTAATTTTCAATAAATAGAAAGAAGAAATTTGTTTTGAATTTTGTTCAAATGGATTTTTGTTGATATTAATTTTTGCGTCAATTACTTCATATTCTGTTTTTGAACCATCTTCCACATCATCGTTATACGAGTATTTAATATTCTCAATTTTTAAGTTTTTATCAATTTCAATTTCAATTATAGTTGATTCATAACCATTATTTTTTGAGTTTAGTATTTTTAAATTTTCATTATTCAATTCAATTTTTGAATATCCATTATCAAAATCTTCAATACTGTCTTTACAAACAAATAAGTTTTCAAATTCAGAATATTGGCTAAACATTTCAGCGCTAATTTTGGCTTTTCCAAAATCCTGTTTTTCTGGTGTTGAAATTCCGCTACAATTCAAAAACAGAATTAAAATTATTATGTTAAGTATTATTCTCATTCGGTTTTTCGGTTAAATGACGCACAACGTGATTGTGTATGATTAGTTGCGTGTTTTAAGCACGGAATTTAGTAAATAAAAAACGAATAGAAAATCTGCGAGGATTTTCGTAAGTAGGCGAGAACCAAGCAATTAATTATACACGGTGTTGCCACCAGTTATTTTTTCAATAGTATTTACTTAAAAAACTCGGATTTCCTTTTTCTTCTGGATAGAAATATATTCCGATTATTAATTTACTATTTTCAGGTACTTTGTCATTAATTCCTTTGTCATTACTTGACCATTCGGATTTCTTGATTATTTCTATCAGTTTTTGGTCTATTGGGTTTTTAAATCCACTTATTTCAGTCACACTTTTAATTGTCAAATCAGAAGCGAAAGTTATTTCATAAATTCCAAAATTTTTGTCAAGTTCAATTCCTTTAAATTGTTTTAAATCCTCACGAAGTTTTGATTTTTCTCTATAAGTTATTTTCTCAGTCGAATTAATATTATTTTCCTTGAAAGCTTTTAGTATTTCCAATTCTCGTTTTTGCCTTTTCTGATTGCTTTTATTTAAATATAGCAAACCAGAACACATTCCAATTCCAAAATTTCCGTCTTTATTTTTTCTTGCATAAGCAACTAACTTTGTATTTGTTGGAATATAAATGTCGCAAGAACTTCCAATTCCATTATCACTTCTGCCATAAACATAAATTGATTTCAGTTGTTCGCCTTTATACAATTCATTAATCTTTATATCTGCTTTATATCCTTGTTCATTTTTTTGATTCGGATAGATTTTTAGAATTGTTATGTTAGCAACAAATTCCGACTCAATAAATTTTTCCGTTATTTTCGGTTCATCGCAATCGCAAGCGAAGACTCCGATTGAGAATAGAAATATTGTTATTTGCAGGATTTTTTTCATAATTGGTGGCAACGTTTTGCCACTTTGAGATGGCTGGAAGTTCGTAACCTTTCAGTTTTCGGCTTAACGAAAACTTGATGCGAAACGATAATTCCACTAAACTCCAGCTAGCTCAAAATGGCTGTTACCCATAGTTTTTATATTTCCATTTCAACCATTTCGGCCCTAGCCCCAAAGCGGATTGGTAAAATACTTGTTCCTATTCCTTTTGAAATATACATTTTAGGCTCAGATTCTTTATACCAACCTTTTAAATATTGTCCACTTCCTTGAGGTTTGAAAGGAACAATTCCTAAAAATGTAATTTGTCCGCCGTGAGTATGACCAGAAAGGACTAAATCAATATTTAAATTTCCTTTTTGTTTTGTGATTATGTCTCTGTGTTCTGGACGATGTGATAAAACAATATTGGTTTCAGTTTCTTTTAGATTTTCAACTGCTTTTACAAAATCAGCGTTTCCACCAACAAAATCATCAATTCCGATTA
>NZ_JAXCIA010000068.1:0-2421 GCF_035985025.1 Flavobacterium sp. PL11 | reverse complement strand
ACCTTTTTTAAGCTCTTATGCGAGTTCAAAATTAGTAAACATTTATTTCTATCTCCCAAAACCGCCTCGCTTACAAGCGAATTTTGTGCGAATAGGAAAGGAGTTATTGCGTTAATTTGAGCAAAAGTGGGGTAAATTCACATCCTGACGTTTCGCGGCTTCAAGAAGTGGCGAATTTCGTAACCGCATATTTTCCAATAAGATAATATTTCTTGCGAAAGAAAAACGTGAATTTACCACATTTCTCGCCATTTCTTGAAACCGCTGTTGGCAGAAGTGATTATTTTATTTTCATTACTTTTTCCAATAATGGGGGTAATTTAGTTTCTGGATTTATTTCGTCATTGTTCCAAAAACTCATTACGCAACTCATATAATTTTCTCTTACTTTTTCTGCAACATAGTAAACAGTCAATGTTTTTCCACCTGACATTCCAGCTAATGCTCCTGTTAAACCTGTAAAATCATAAACTATTTTTTTAGCTTTGGTTGGTATGTTTTCAAATTCCACATCTACAATTTCTTCACTCAATATTTTTCCACTTTTACTTGACTTTGTCATTTCAAGTTGATTTTCTACACTTTCTTTTGCGTCTTCTAAACTATAATGAACTGACCAGTTCATTTCACCAAAATACGGACACTGAACTGTATTTAAAAATGTCCAATAACAACTATTTGCAAGTTCAATTTGTCTATTTCCAAAATTAATTTGATTCGTTTGCATTGAAACAAAATTCGATTTTGGAATTTTGTTTTCAATAATCAAATTTGTCAATTCTTTTTGCATTTTAAAATCTTCACTAGAAGTTTTTGCAAACCAAATAACTGTAATTTTTTTGTCGTTATTTTCAACAAAGTAATAAGAATTTCTTTGTGTTAATTTGTCATTAAGCTTTTCGGTTTTGTGGACAACTAAATTATTGTTTAGAATACTGTCATTTTTAGCTTTAATATCAACATCTTTAATAGAATGTTTTTTAAAAACCTTTTTCAGTCCTTTTTCGTCAAAGTTGTAATTGAAAATCTCACTCGTAATACTATAACCATCAATATTATACCAAATTTTCCCGTTATTATCAAGCGCAACTAAACGTTCTAATATTTTAGATTCTTGAGCAAATAAATTGCAAGATGTAAGTAAAAATATAACGAAATATTTCATATATTATTTGTTAATTGTAAAAGTATAAATTGGAATATTATCTTTTGATGACTTTATCCAATTTTGAGCGTTTTTGGGGTCATTCATTTCTATTCCATCAACTGGAAATATTTTAAACTCTTGACACCAATTCTGTGGATTTTCACCATCACGTTTAAAATAAGTTTGTCTGACAATTATACTGTCTTTTGGTTTTACAGTAAAAGAATTGTTAATTGTTTGTGGTCCCATACTTTGTGAAAATTTCACAACACTTGCAGAAAAACTTATTGATTTCTCTGAAGTATTTTTGACAATAAATGCAGTCATTGGACTATTTCCATTCATAATTCCACAGCTTGTAAGAATTGCTAAAATAAAAAGGAATAAAATTGCTTTTTTCATTGATTTTGTTTTTAATTTCGGGTTTTTTCTATCATTTCTGCCAACGTTTCGCAGCTACAAGAAGTGGCAAAATACGTAACCGATATTTTTCGGATACTACTAAATTTCTTGCGAAACGTAAATGTGATTAAACCACAAAACTTGCCATTTCTTGTAACTGCTGTTATGCCTTCGGTTTTTTATTTACAAATAGTTATCGGTTTAGTTTCCGCACCGTTTAAGTCGGAAACAATTTTAAACTCAATATTTATGTCTAAACACTTTCGCTTTAAATATACTTCAAAGCACGATGATAAATCAATAATTATAATCGGCAAACATAGAGTGCATTTCAGAATGAGATCTTACTGGAATAATATACTCGTCAAATTCGGTTTCAGACGATTTAATTCTAAAAACACCCATTAAATGAGCATTTGCAATAACTCCTAAATTCGCCAATATGTCAGCAACATTTTCATCCTTAATATTTTCAAGCATATTAAAATTTTCGTTTTCAAAAAACACAACAAATCTAGAAAAAGTTGTTATCGAACAAACTTTACCATTTTTACAGATTTGTACGTTAATAGTAAATTCAATAAAGTTTTGGTTAATTGAATGTCCCGCAGATATTATCGGACGGTGGTCAACAAGACTTGTTAGTTCACGCTCTTTTTCATATAACTCTTTTTCAATAGTGAAATTTATTAGTTCGACTTCTAAAAGTTGTAATTGTACTTGCATATCTTTATGTTTCTATTATCGTTTCGTTTTCGGTTCTGCCAAACTGAGGCATAACGTTACCGTGCTAGGCGCAGTGCCTGTGTTGCGCCTGCGGCAGGCATTGCGCTTAGCACGTGTTGAGAGAAGTTACTAATTTAACTATAATT
>NZ_JAXCIA010000067.1:0-2436 GCF_035985025.1 Flavobacterium sp. PL11 | reverse complement strand
GTATCCACCCGAGCAACTACATCTTGTTTAGTTCAATAAGATTAATGATAGGAGCGTAATTTTACAATGATTTAGATTCCGCTAGTTGCTTGTAATTGTGGGGATACAGGTCTGTAATATTCTTGTGGTTTATAGATTGGATATTCTCAAGGGTATATTTTAGCCACTCAAAAGGATTTACGTTATGCTTTTTGCAGTTAGAAAAAAAGGTATAGGCCATAGCCGCTCTTTGAGCCGCATCGTGCGATCCGGCAAAAAGATAATTCTTTCTACCTAGGGCCACTGGTCTGATTGCATTTTCTACCAGATTATTATCTATTTGCAAGTTACCATCTAGTAGGTATGCCGATAAATTATCCCATCTTGTTTGAGAGTATGCAAGGGCTTTACCAATTTGGCTTTTTGGTAGGGTTAATTTGATTTGCAAAAACATCCACTTGCCTAGTTCGTTTATAATAGGTAAGCTTTGTTGAAGCCTCAGCTCTTTGATTTGCTCAGGTCCAAGATTTTGTTCTTTTGCTTTGCGCTCCACCGCATATAATTTTTGTATTTCAACTAAAACATGTTGTGCTTTTTGCTTGTCATTATCTAAGGCTCTTTCAAATTCTCGCCTAGCATGTGCCCAACAGCCCAGAGGAGTGATATCTGATTTTTTTCCATAAGCTTTGTATCCTGCATATCCGTCTGTTTGCAAGTAACCTTTAAAGTTTTGCAAAACAGGTAGTGCAGCGCTACTTGCACGAGTAGGGCTGTAATTGAATATCACAAGCTTGGATATTGGGGCATGATACACCCAATAATAACCCAGATGCGTTTTGTCTTTTTTCTTGTCGTCTAAAACCTTGATGGTGGTTTCATCCACTTGAAGATACCCTTCATTTTTAATATCCATTATCAGCTTCTCATACAAGGGTTTTAAAGCAGCCATGCTCTGAGCAGCCCAACCCTCTATTGTAGAAGAAGCAATATCAATATCTTCTCTTGAGAACCGTTGCTTTTGACGATATAGCGGAAGGTGATCCACATATTTATCTACTAGGATAGTGGCTAGTAGTCCTTCTGAAGGGATTCCTTTGTCTATGATTCTTTCGGGTAAATCCCCGATGGATATCTTGGTGTTGTCTTTATCCTTAGTTGCGTATTTGTATCGGATATATCTTTTGATTTTAAAGTGTCCCGGAACATAATCAAGTACATCTGTAGTTTCTTTGCCAATACAAACCTGATCAGACAAATCTCCTTCAGGGTAAATCTCGATTTCTTCAACTGGTAAATGATCCGGAAGTTTAGCCCTGCCTGGATGTTTCTTTTTAGAACGAGAATAAGTGATTTCTTCTTTGATAACCGCTTCTTGTTCTTCCAGAAGCTCTTGTTCTAGATCTAAAGGTAAAGTAGTTTGAGAAGGATCTTCAAAACGCTCTCGTTTTTGACCAAATTGCATACGGCGTAGTAATTCTACTAAACGTTGAAGTTCTTCAACTCGTTCTTCTAACCTAGAAGCTTTATCTTCTAAGTTTGAAGCTTTGTGTTCTAATTTAGAAGCTTTATCTTCTAACACGACTTCCTTTTTTTCAAGCCTAACAAGTTTTTTATCTTGTTTGGAAATAGTTTTATCCAGCACAGAAATGTTTTTTTGAGCTTTAGTTAAAAGCTCAAAAAGTTCCTGTTTTGATACGTTTTCTAGGTCTATTTCCATAGGCTAAATATACGTCAAAATCCTATATTTAACAAGGCTTAGGGCTGTTTTATTCTAAATAAAACCTTCTTTTTTTATTGCTTTTTATAATTTGAATTCCTTCGATCATCAACACCAAATCACTCCAATTAATTTGCAATTTAGTACTGGTTGAACCAGCAAAAGTTCCTTGCTCTAAGCGCTTGTAATAAAGAACAAAACCACCGGATTCCCAGTGTAAAAGTTTCATCTGATTATTATTGCGATTGATAAAAATGAATACTTCTCCACTGTGTGCTACGCGTCCTAATTCATTGGCAACAAGACCACACAAACCATTAAAACTTTTGCGCATATCACAAACTTTGGGGTAGAGTAAAAAAGTATGTGAACTACTTAGGCTAAACATTAATACAGGTTAACTAAAGCTGAAAGTTCACTTAAATTATCTGTATCAAGTCGTAGCACAACTCCATTAGGGTATACGATTTCGTATTTGTTTTCTAAAGCAAAAACTGGTTTTTTCAGTGCAATAAAACCTCCGCTTTGTACTTCTTCATTTTTACTTTTTCGTATCCAATAGCTGAAAGTTCCTAATTTAATACCTGCTTGATCGCAATACGCTTGTTGTGAAAGTCCACTTTGTTTCCAAGATTCAACTTGAGATAACATAAATTCATTTTTGTCCATGTCCAAATTGTTTAGAACAAAACTACTCCCTTAGGTTGATCTAAAAAATATGGGGTTCGTCGGGCGGATAC
>NZ_JAXCIA010000066.1:0-2449 GCF_035985025.1 Flavobacterium sp. PL11 | reverse complement strand
AAAACCGCCTCGCTTACAAGCGAATTTTGTGCGAATAGAAAAGGAGTTATTGAGTTAATTTGAGCAAAAGTGGGGTAAATTCACATCCTGACGTTGTGTGGCATCTAATAACATTTCTACAACACCATCCACATTATGATCAGCTGGCACAGCTGCAGCGATCTCAATACCCAAGCGTTTTGCTATCGAAGATCGCACTTGATCATGATTTAGTTGTTCGCCTTCAATCTCGCTTGATTTAATTACATCTAGAGTCAGTGTTTGAAGCACAGTTTCTTCTTGAAAACGAACGCCAAGTCCTTGCATAAAACCAAGTATAATTCCCTGTTGATGTCTTACTTTCCCAAGCAATGGCGTAATGATAGCAGCATCCCAGGTAAAATTTGGCCACTCTTTGTTTTGATAAATATACATAGAACCGCATTTTTGAGATCCATTTAGTGCTTATTTAAGTTTTAAGGTAATTTTGCGGCGGAAAAGATATTTTTAAACCGCAAAAATACGGTGGTTAAAGATTATTATTACTGCCTGATCTTAGGTTGGTATCAATTTCTAAATTAAACAACTAAAATACTGTTTGTAAATAACTTAGCAGTAATTAGAAAATTTTGAACTCGAAATTTTAAGTTTTATACTTGTGCAACAAATATTACTGCTATAACAGTAACATTTTAACTTTTTCTGTTTTAAATAGAGTAATAATATCTAAATAACGTATTTTTACCGCTTAAACAGTATAAAATGAATGATTTCAATTTAGGAATTTTAATAAAAGATCATCGAAAAGAAGCAGGACTTACTCAACTCGAGTTGGCAAATCTTGCAGGAGTAGGAAAAACTACTGTTTTTGACATTGAAAAAAATAAAGAAACGATACGCTTTAATAATCTGCTTGCAGTCCTTCAGGTATTGAATATAAAAGTAGAATTCATCAGCCCGCTAAATAAATAAACATGAGACATGCAATAGTATATGTTCACGGTAATAGAGCTGGAATCTTATCTGAGATTACGAATAAAGAGTATCATTTTGAATATGATCTTGATTATAATGATGAGGCAGTTTCTTTGACTATGCCTACAACACATAAAAAATACAGTTATAACTCTTTTCCTTCATTTTTTGAAGGATTATTACCCGAAGGCGTTATGCTAGAAGGATTGTTGCGCATTGGCAAAATTGATCAAAAAGATTACTTCTCTCAACTCATTGCTACTGGAAATGATTTGGTAGGATGTGTAACGGTTAAAGCATTAGAAAATGAATAGATGTCCCATTACATACGAACTGTGCGGAGCAGATAAATACAGCGTAAAAGGAATGCGTCTTATCGCTCCCAGATTAACACACTTAAAAGATTTGCCCTATACTGCTGTCGAACTTCGCCAAGAAGCTGCTAATAGAGCCACAAAACTATCCATCCAAGGGGTACAACCAAAACTTAGTGCTGCGGTTTCCATTGTAGATCAAGAGTTCAAAATTGTAGATCAATTTGGAACGTATATCATCAAACCGCAAAATGATTTATTCCCACAATTACCCGAAAATGAAGATGTGACGATGCGAATGGCAAAAGCATTTGGTTTGGACGTTCCTTTTCATGGAATGCTGTACGGAAAAGATGGAAGTTTATCTTATTTCATTAAACGTTTTGATCGCCACGGTAAAGGAAAAAAATGGGCAACCGAAGATTTTGCACAACTAACGGCTAACACAAGAGATACCAAATACCGTTTTACCATGGAAAAATTGATTCCGGTATTGGATGAATTTTGTTCTTTTCCGGCTATTGAGAAAGCAGACTTTTTTAAGAGAATTCTTTTTTGTTTTTTGACTGGAAATGAAGATATGCACTTGAAAAACTTTTCGTTAATCACCAAAAATGGTAAAACTACCCTCTCACCTATTTATGACTTTCTAAATTCTACCATAGCAATTAAAAATCCTGATGAAGAAATTGCACTCCCCTTGAAAGGAAAAAAGAGCAACTTGAAAGCAAATGATTTTGTAGATTACTATGCTAAAGAAAGATTACAACTCAACGAAAAAACGATAGTGACCATTCTCGAACAAATGAAAAAAGCAACTCCTAAATGGAAGGAGTTGCTTGCCATTTCTTTTCTTTCTGATGAAATGAAAGAGAAGTATTTGGAGTTGTTGGAAAGTAGAATAGCACTTTTTGATTAGAAACTAATTAACTAAAGTTCTTTTGAAAAATAGTAAATCTACTTACAAAACTCAAAACTATTTTTCGCAAATAACTTCATTAAGATTAATCTAAAAAAATTAAAAAAACACTTATTTATCTAAAAATAAGCAGATTTAAAACCATCTATATATTGTTTTTTATTAATAATCAATCCTGTCCTAAACGTTTTAGGACTAAATAAATTTCCTTAATTCCATTGACTTTATTGCCTTTAAATCGTGATTTTCAAAATAGAACCCC
>NZ_JAXCIA010000065.1:0-2739 GCF_035985025.1 Flavobacterium sp. PL11 | reverse complement strand
TAAATCGAATTGGATTATCCACAGCGATTTTATCTTCTAAACTGCTTATTTGTAACTGTTGACGCGATGTTCCGGATATATGTTGCATCTTTAAACGTACAAATTTTCTCGCTTATAAACAAAATTAAATACTATATTTGATGCAAATAAAACAGTAGTTTTTTCACAGACTGACGTTACCTGCAACTGTAGCACGACACTAAACAATGAACATAACGACAGAAATATTAGACCGACTTTTTAACGACTTCGTAAACTTTGTTTCGACAGCGGACAAAAAACCGTTTATTGATTTTAAGACTTCTGCTTTTATTGACACAGCCGAGAATTACAAATATTCTGTTTATGACGAAGCGAGAGAAAATTTAGGACAAAAATGGTGGAAACCTGAAGACATTGGAACAGGTAAAATTCAACAATCTGTAAGTTCAGCAATTAAGACAAGAGTAAATCACAGTTTTCAAATGGTTGATAACAACCTTGTGGACTGGAGAAAAAAAGATGATTTTGCTAAAACGGGTAAAAACAAAAATCTTGAAACAACACTATTTAATTTTTACAAAAGCAAAATTTCAGACCAACAAGCATTTGAAACTTTCATTGACGAGAAATTAAGTTATCAATTTATAGCGTATCTATTTTTCATCAAAGACAGAAATAGATTTATGCCAATTTCTCAGGCGAAGTTTGACGAAATATTTGAAATTATCGGCCTACCAAGTTTTAAAACAAGTCATAATCTTTCTTGGGACAACTATTCAAATTATCTTGACTTAATTAAACAAGTTCGTGACTTTCTAAAAACGAAAGACAAGAATGCAACTTTATTAGACGCACACTCATTTTTGTGGATACTTGGCAATCAAATGAGAGTTACGACCAAAGAAACGCAAGCCAAACCAAGCCTTGAGACAAATGTAAAGCAAGAAAACCACGTAACAATTCCTAAAGATATTTTTTCAAAATCATCTGAACTAAACAGTTTGGAATGGACTGAAATATTGCAAAACGAAAAATTAACTAGTGAACTTGCTTTAGCAATTTTTCAAGCCTTGTATTCTTTTCAAAACCACAAAGCCTATGCAAGTCAAGTCGCCCTAATTTTAGAAACTACTCATCCGCCATTAAATCTCGAAATTGGACGATATGCAAAACGTATTGCCGAACATTACGACATAAACTTTACTGCAAGAAGTGCTGAAAAATTTAAGTTTTGGGATTTGTTTTTTAACGGTTGGGACGAAGGGACAAAGTTTGTTTGGCAATTAAGACCTGAATTAGTTGAAGCATTAATTGCAACAGGCTTGACAGGTGATGAAACTTATCCTGACGAACTTCCAACAGAAAATACTGAAGAACTTTTTGAAGGTATTAAGCGGTCAGTAATCGTAAACTCATACGAAAGGAATTCAAAAGCAAGACAGCTTTGCGTAAAACATTGGAAAGCCATTTGTGCTGTTTGCTCTTTTGACTTTGAAAAAACATACGGAGAAATAGGAAAGGGTTTTATTCATGTTCATCACTTGACACCTGTTTCACAAATCGGTAAAGTTTATCAAGTTGACCCAATTAACGACTTAATTCCAGTTTGCCCAAATTGCCATTCAATGTTACATAAACAAGAACCACCGTTGACAATTGACGAACTTAAATCACGACTGAAAAATGACGACTGAAATAACAGCAGCAGGTAACAGCACCTACCCAAAAGGCGGGGTTTCGTGCTCCGCAGACACATTTGTGCAAGCCGAAAGTTCAGTTCTCCGAATGAAGTTCAGTGGTAAAAATCCCGCCCTTCGGGTAGCTGCAAAACGTTAGCAGTAACCAATGAAAAAAAGAGACCTACCGAATACTTAATTGAAAAATGGAAATAGAAACTAACAAACTCGAAAACACTTCAGAACAAAATGGAATACCGAAATTTTATACCAAAAAAGCAATTTTTGGTTTTTCCATTTTTTTTAGCTCGCTTTTTGGCGGAATTCTTCTGATGCAAAATTTGAAAGAAATCGGAATGGAAAAAGAAGCAAAAAAAGTTTTAAAAACTTCTGTAATTCTTACTGTCATACCATTTTTTATAGCTTGGCTGATGGAAAAAGAAGTTTCTACATATACACTTTTGACTAATATAATTGGTGGATTAATACTTTCTGAATTTTATTTTGGATTATATATTTCAAAAGAACAAATCTTTGAAAAGAAGAAAATATGGAAACCTTTGCTAATTTCATTACTTATTACAATTCCACTAACAGTTTTTGCAATTTATTGTGCCGAAAAGAATTTGTAAAGAAAATAAATTGGCTACTGCTAACAGCTAGGGTTTCGTTGCGTTCGAAGAACGAACAATGAACCCGCGGTTGAACGGAACCGGTTGAGAGTCCGTTCCTATGGGGATGTCGTTATTGAAGTTTTGATAATTCAAGAGGATTTAGAATCCTCTTTTATTTTGGAGTGCAATTTCTGTAGTTTTATCGTGATTCCCTTCTCTTATGGGCACAATTTCCCTTACCCATAAAGTTAATTTTTATTAGGATTTGAACTTTGGCTATCGCCAAGATACCAATCAGGAGGACCACGCTGGTCAAAAGCAGCTATTCGATGTAAATTGCCTGTTTTGCAACAAGGGCATTTGGGTAAAAAAGGCTTTTTCTCTACTTTTTCTAGTACTTTTACCTTTAATTTTTCTTGTAAAAGTTTTAGTTTTTCTCTTTTCCAGTTGCTGCTCAAAAAACCATA
>NZ_JAXCIA010000064.1:0-2753 GCF_035985025.1 Flavobacterium sp. PL11 | reverse complement strand
ATTCAATATTACGAATACACTCTTTTTCGAGTTTTCTTGAGCTTCGCAACCCGTTTAAATAACCGTACAAATAGATTTTAAGAAAGACTTTGGTACCAAAACTCGGACGACCTTCGAATTTTATAGTTTGCACTATAAAACCAAGTGCAGCGAGTGAGATATACTCTACAAAAGCTTCAATAAAACGCACGGCGTTATCTAATGCGATTTTATCTTCTAAACTGCTTATTTGTAACTGTTGACGTGATGTTCCGGATATATGTTGCATCTTTAAATGTACAAATTTTCTCGCTTATAAACAAAATTAAATACTATATTTGATGTAAATAAAACAGTAGTTTTTTCACAGTCTGCCGTTGTGCGTCATACTAAAAGAACACCGAAACCAAGAAAGATAAATGGCAACATTAATACCTTCATACGATAAAATACTTTCATTAAAGGTGAAACCTGAAGATGGAGAGTTGCATTTGTTGAAATTTTTGGATTCACACCTTAACGAATCATTTGAAGTTTACTTCAATCCATATATGAATGGAGACAGACCCGACATAGTAATTATGCGGAAAGGATTTGGAGTTATGGTTATTGAAGTTAAAGACTATAATTTAGACTTATACAAACTTGATGAAAGAAAAAATTTTGTAATCAAGAGTAATAACGCAAAAACCTCTAAATCCCCAATTTCTCAAGTCTTAAAATATAAAGACAACCTTTATGAACTTCATATTGATAAATTATTAGAGAAAAAAATTAAAGATATTAGAAACTTTAATATGGTATGCTCTGCTGTATATTTTCATAATGCAAATTCGGAGCAAATAACAGAGTTATTAGTTTCCCCTTTTAAAGAAGACTTCAACTATCAAAAATTCTTGAAGTACAACATTGACCTGATAGGTCGTGATAACCTCAATGAATTAGATTTCAATAAAATTCTTAAAAACAGATATTTAAAAGCCGACAAAATATCATTTTTATTTACTGACGATATATATGAAAGTTTTAAACGATTCTTAAAACCACCAATCCATTTAAAGGAACAAGGCAGAGAAATTAGATATAGCCAAAAACAAATGGAAATTATTTACGAGTCTAATAAAAAAGAACAACGAATTAAAGGAGTTGTTGGTTCGGGTAAAACAACAATTTTAGCTGCGAGAGCAGTTCAAGCTCATAAACGAACAAATGGTAATGTTCTTATTTTAACCTACAACATTACATTAAGAAATTATATTAAAGATAAAATTAGTGATGTTCGAGAAGATTTTCCTTGGGAAAACTTTGTTATATCAAACTATCATTTATTCATTACTTCAGAACTAAATAACCTTGGTATTCCTGTCGAAGTACCAAAGGACTTTAATGAATTAAGTGACGATGAAAAAGATATTTTTTTTGAGAGTAAATACTATTCAAATAAGGCTCTCTTTATTGAACGAAAAGAAGATATTAAAACATATGACGTTATCATAATTGATGAAATTCAAGATTATAAAAGAGCTTGGATGGAAATAATAAAAGAGTGTTTTTTAAGTGAAAACGGAGAATACGTACTATTTGGAGACGTTAAGCAAAACATTTACAATAATACGATAGACGGGAAAGATATTTCTACGAATGTAAGAGGTGTAACAGAACTTAAAAACTGTTTTCGTTCAGATTTCAAGATTAAAGACTTGGCAATACATTACCAAAAAGACATTTTTAAAGACAAGTATGAAATTGATAATTTTAATGATAAAGCAACTAATTTAGAATTTGATTTTGGCAGAAATCAACAAGGAAGTCTAAACTACATTTATCTATCAAATACGGATAATGTTTCTAGTTTATATACAATAATTCACGAAAATGCAATTAATAAAGATATTCCACCAAATGATATAACTATACTTGGTTATTCAATTTCACTTCTCAAAAAATTTGATGCATATTATCGTTATTCTTCAAATGAAAAAACGAATACAATGTTTGAAACATTTGAAATGGTTTATAGAATGGGTTTAAACTATATTAAACAGAATAACCAACCAACTTGGCTCAAAGAAGGCATTAACTTAATCAAACGGGAAAAAGATTTTAAGACAGATAACGCATTTAATCAACTAAGTATATTGTTTACAGTTTACGACCTTTACAAAGAATACGGAGATAGATTTAAAGATAAACTTGACTTTTATTCTTTAAAATTCAAAACAACAACAAAAGACTATTTAGCATTTCGTGAAAAGTATGAATCTGAAATAAGTGATTTTATAAAAGATTTTGGTCCAAAAAGGCAGACCAGCAATCTGAATATGATTAGAAACAATAAAAAAATACACTTTTATATGAATAGTGGCACTGTAAAAATTTCGACAGTACACAGTTTTAAAGGATGGGAAAGTGAAACGCTTTTTCTAATTCTTGAAAAAAAGTTTGATAAAATGCAAATGACTTTTGACGAAATTCTATACACAGGTATTACAAGAAGTAGAGCTAATTTGATTTTAATAAATTTTGGAAATGAAGAATATGATAAAAAATTGAGAACTCTAATTGACAAAGTAAAATAAAGTACGAACGCACAACAGCTAGGGTTTCGTTGCGTTCGAAGAACGAACAATGAACCCGCGGTTGAACGGAACCGATTACATGCCGTCAACACTATGGGGTTATCGTAAAATTATTTGGAGGATTTCAAGAGGATTTGGAGTCCTCTTTTTTTTTGCCGTATTGTAAGAACAATATTCATAGTGATTTCATTCACA
>NZ_JAXCIA010000063.1:0-3346 GCF_035985025.1 Flavobacterium sp. PL11 | reverse complement strand
AACGGAACTTGCCGAGGACTTGTAGCGAATAGCCCGGCCCTAAATACAATAGAGCCCATGAACCGAAAAGGTAATGGGCTCTATTGTATTTAGGGGAACGCACAAATGTATATTAGTTGGCTTTTTGAGATTTTGAAATCCAAACTTCATTGAGCTTTTCATAATCAATGGGTAGTGCCGTTTTTTGATTTTGTAATCTTCCGGATTCAAATGCGCGCATCAATATGGTTTCTATTAAATAATCCTCATTTACCTCATAGGGTGCATATCTCGTTTTTAGATTAATATCAAACACACTTGCAGCTGTGTTTGACCAAAATGCTTTCCAGCCACTTTTTAAAGTTTTCACTAATTCAAATGTAGTCTGACCGGTTTGTCTATGAATTAGTTTTACTAAAATTCTACCCTGACTTCGGGAAAGCTTTTTGAGTTTAGCTTCAAATTCATTGTTTAAATAGCCCTCAACAATATTAAAATACTTTTTTTTCTCTCTATTAGTTCTTAAATTTAACATTCCTTTATTAAGATTAGTTAATCGTTCTGAGGCTAATTTTGCGTATGGATAAGTGACATACACTCTATTTTGAAGTATCAAGAATTTTTTCTTGTCTTCGGCATTCATTTTTTCCTTGTATATCAATATTTCAGGTAGCTGAATGGTATCATTGAGAATAGATTCGTCATCCATTAATTCATAGCCCATTTTTGTGGTATCCGGCGGTAATACCTGCGCATTTGTAGATAGAATACTTAGAAGAAAAAATAACAGAATTTTAATACGAATCATATATGAAATTTTTAATGTCAAAATTATGCATTTACTACGCAACTGTTATACCAAATTTATAATTTAGCAAAAAAATATTTTATGAGCACACAATCGATATTAAACGAATCCTCTATCGCATTTTTAGAGCAATACTTAAATAATGCATCTCCAACTGGGTTTGAAGCAGAAGGTCAAAAATTATGGATGGAATATTTAAAACCTTATGTTGATACTTTCATAACCGATACCTACGGTACTGCTGTGGGTGTTATCAATCCTGACGCTCCTTACAAAGTGGTGATTGAAGGACATGCCGATGAAATTTCTTGGTATGTAAACTACATTACTGATGATGGATTGATTTATGTAATTCGCAATGGTGGTTCTGATCACCAAATTGCACCCTCAAAGCGCGTTAATATTCACACTAAAAATGGAATTGTAAAAGGCGTTTTTGGTTGGCCAGCGATTCATACTCGCAATAGAGCCAAAGAAGAAGTGGCTAAAGTTGACAATCTATTTATTGACATTGGTTGTGAGACTAAAGAACAGGTTGATAAAATGGGAATTCATGTGGGCTGTGTAATCACCTACCCTGACGAATTTATGATTTTGAATGAAAATAAATTTGTTTGTCGCGCCATTGATAACCGTATGGGCGGATTTATGATTGCTGAAGTAGCTCGATTGCTACACGAAAACAATATCAAATTACCTTTTGGTTTATACATTACAAACTCTGTTCAAGAGGAAGTTGGATTGCGTGGTGCGGAAATGATTACAAAAACTATTAAGCCTAATGTTGCGATTGTAACTGATGTTTGTCATGACTCTACTACCCCAATGATTGATAAGAAAATTGAAGGAGAAACTAAGATAGGGAAAGGTCCAGTCATTACTTATGCTCCTGCCGTTCAAAACAATTTGAGAGAACTAATTTTAGAAACGGCAATTGCTAAAGAAATTCCGTTTCAAAGACTAGCTTCATCGCGTGTTACAGGTACTGATACTGATGCTTTTGCTTACAGTAATGGTGGAGTTGCATCAGCATTAATCTCATTGCCTTTACGCTATATGCATACAACAGTAGAAATGGTTCATCGTGATGATGTAGAAAATGTGATTAAATTAATTTATGAAACGCTACTGAAAATAGAAAATGAGGAAACTTTTTCTTATTTTAAGTAATTTTTTGGAGCTAATCCCGCTCCCAAATAGTAGGGTCTTTGCAATCTTTATGTCCTAAAAATTTTTAGCCCATAAAGGAATTTCACTGTTTTCGGGGCTAAAAAAAAACCGCAATTCAAATTTGGATTGCGATTTTTTTTTTCTTATCTACTACCTAAATATTCCAAGACATTTTTCTCAATACGTTCATTAATATTTGAAATGTCTGCTTTTATAAATTTCTCTCCAAGGATATTCTCGTATAATTCAATATATCTTTCAGAAACGGTTTCAATGTATTCGTCCGTCATATTAGGAATTTGTTGTCCTTCTAAACCTTGAAAACCATTTTCAATTAACCAACGACGAACAAACTCTTTTGATAATTGTTTTTGCTCTTCGCCTTTATCTTGTCTTTCTTGATATCCTTCTACATAAAAATACCGAGAAGAATCTGGTGTGTGAATTTCGTCAATCAAAACAATAACTCCGTCTTTCGTTTTTCCAAATTCATATTTAGTATCTACTAAAATTAATCCGCGACTTGCAGCAATCTCAGTTCCTCTTTGAAACAAAGCTCTAGTATACTTTTCTAAAACTACATAATCTTCTTCGGTAACAATTCCTTTTGATAAAATAGCTTCTCTAGAAATGTCAGCATCGTGCTCGCCATTATCCGCTTTTGTAGTAGGAGTAATAATTGGTTCTGGAAACTTGTCATTTTCTTTGAGACTTTCAATCATTTTCACTCCGCAAATTTCTCTTTTACCAAGAGCGTATTCTCGTGACGCATGACCAGATAAATAACCTCGAATTACCATTTCCACTTTAAACGGCGTACATAAATGACCTACGGCAACACTAGGATCTGGCGTAGCAATTAACCAGTTAGGAACAATATCCTGAGTCAGCTCCATGAACTTAGTAGCAATTTGGTTTAGAATTTGACCTTTATAGGGAATACCTTTTGGTAAAACAACATCAAAAGCTGAAAGTCTATCAGTCGCAACCATTACTAAAAGGTCATCATTTATGTTGTAAACTTCTCTTACTTTACCTCGGTAAACTGATTTTTGATTTGGAAAATTAAAATCGGTTGTGGTTATTGTGTTATTCATTGTAGTTTTAGATGTGGTGTTGTTATTTTTGCAAAAATAGGTTGTTTCACATAGAAACGCAAAATTGTTTAATCATTATTCAGGGCAAACGAGTTAGTTTTTTTACCGCAGATTAGCAGATTCTATTTCTATATATTTCCGATACAAAATAATTTTTTCCTTGTGTAAAATTAATTTCGCTAAGAATCAAAAAATACGGCTCTTCGCCTAAATTAGTGGAATTATATATTTTAGGCATTTCCTAAATAATACACCATCTTTATGAAATTCTGCGAATTTCTATAACCTCTTG
>NZ_JAXCIA010000062.1:0-3868 GCF_035985025.1 Flavobacterium sp. PL11 | reverse complement strand
AAAACGTTAACTATATTTTAATCCTTAGCTTTAATAAACTGGCCTCAATACCGTATACTAATTCAAAAAACAATCTAAATTCCTAAACAAAAATTCAATCTAGAGGTATCACAAACCAATTTTAAAGTGACAAGGCTACTCTTTTTTACTAGTTTTGTCAAAAACTAAATCCTAACAGTTGACATCGATTACTTTATTTTACTAGAAAATATTTATAGGTAAACGTACAAGAGAAAATTTTTAAGTCTTGCAAATAAAACGAAGTGTTTTACTGTTGTTGTACCAGATATTTTTTTTTATCAACAATACAAGTGTGTTAAAAAAGAATTTGATAGAAAAGAATTAAGTATAATAAATCACTACTAATTTGTACTTTTGGTTTCACAAAAATGATAAAATTATGAATAAATACCATCTGCTTTTTATAATTTTAAGTTCGTCATTTTGCTTTGCTCAAAAAACTGATTTTAAGTTTGGATTTTCTAACAGTAATGAAAGTTATTTAAATGAAAAAGCTAATTATTTTGAAACCAAAAAGGTTTCGGTAAATAGTTATAGCCAGGAAAGTCAATATTCAATTTATAATCCGAAACCTGGATTTAATGCCACTAAAACAGCTTCAAAACATTTTTATTCTTTTACAAATACAGCAAATCTACTTGAAAACGAAATGAAAAATATAAAAAAAGAGCCAATTTTCCCCGAGTATAAACAAGAAAGTTTAGGAGAGAAAATTATCTCTACTTTTATTACTTCGATTTTAGAGTAGTGAATTTAGAGTTTTTACTATTTTTGCAGAAAATTAGTTTCCAATGGTTGACATCGATTACCTCAATTTTCTTGAAAACATTTTAACAGATAACCGAAAAGAAAAATTTCTAAAAATACTAGAAAACAGAACAAAGCATTTTACAATTGTTGTGGAGGATATTTTCCAAATGCACAATACAAGCGCGGTGATGCGCAGTTGCGAAATTTTTGGGATTCAAGAATTAAATGTGATTGAGCAACGCTATGGGAAAAGTATCGACAAGGAAATTGCAATGGGCGCCCAAAAATGGGTGGATATCAACACATTTGATTCCATTACAAATTGTATCGACACTATAAAGGCGCAAGGCTACCAAATCATTGCAACAACGCCGCACTCAACGGATTGTTTAATGGAAGATTTTGATATTACAAAACCAAGTGCTTTGTTTTTTGGAACAGAAAGAGACGGATTATCTGAAGAAATTCTACAACGCGCCGATGGCTTTCTAAAAATCCCGATGGTTGGTTTTACCGAGAGCTTGAATATTTCAGTTTCCGCCGCAATCATAATTCAAAACTTAACCAACCGATTGCGCAAAACAGATATCGATTGGCATTTATCCAACGATGAAATTTTACAAAAACGCTTGGCTTGGGCCAAAAATTCTATCAAAGATATAAAGCGTATTGAAGAGCGGTATTTTTTAGAGAATTAGAATTTAACTTCGCTTATCAATTTTATATCGCTTATGTTATTCGGGTTTAGTTCATAGCAAAATACTCCTGTGTCGCCTATAGCAAATAAAGTATTGTCTCTTATTATGACATCAAAACATTTTTTGCTGACGGAGTTGACTAAAACGGGTTCGGCAGGATTAGTGATGTCGAAAATCTTTATCACATCATCACATACAAATAAATAATTAGAGGTGTAAAAACCTAATCCTTTTGGTTGTGTTAATGTTCTACTATGCACTAACATTGGTTTGGTCAAATCTTTAGTGTCATAAACTTGTAGCACATTGATATTATTTCCACAAGTTACGTTAGAGTTTAATGTCACAAAGGAGTGGGTGCTATTGGCAATTACAGGATCGCATGCGGTAAAATGATTTACACTGGATAACTTCGTTGGATTTTCAGGATTTTTTATCGAATAAATGAACATCCCATTTCTAGATCCTATAAATAAGTTTTCGCCGTAAGAAAATAAGGTTTCTATATCAAAACCTATAGGAACTTCATTAACTTTTACTGGTTTTTCTCCGTCAATTAACGAAAACACATTTAATTTCATTTGATCAACTCCGTAAAGATAATTTCCTTTTATTGCAAATACGGCAAGCGAACCTCCTTGACCCACATCGCCATTTGAAGCGGTATCACCATTCGAGCAGCCTATTAAAAAAGCTAACGTAAAAATTGATAGAATTCTTTTCATTTTTTATTTGCTTAAAGTCCAGTCGATTATTACTTGATTGTCTTTTGTATATCCAAACTGGCCGTTTGGAGCTTGCTTTTGCGGGAAAACATTCCTGTTTCTATTGGTAACCGTAAATTTTTTGGATTGTGAATTGTAAGTGGCTGTAACTAAATCGACCGCTTGATTGATATAAATAGTATTTCCCTTTATTGCCAAATCTGTAGACCCAGCAACATTTATAAAATTAGTGCGAATGGGGTTTTGTGGATTCGAATAATCGTAAATATGAAATCCTTTATTGACTTCGTTTACAAACATCAAATTATCCTTAATATATATTTTTCCAGATTTTAGTACGGGCTGTGCATTTTGAAAGGCTATAGAATTCTCTAATTGCGTACGGTCAATAATTACAGGTTTATATTGTTGTCTATTATTTTCTCCATCGCCACCTGTTGTAGGCCAACAGGATATACATGAAAATGATATAAACAGTAGCACTATTATTTTTTTCATTGTAAAATGTTTTGCTGAAGATATTAAAAAATAGGAAAGGTTGCGTTTAATAATGAAATATTTATAAACTTTTGTATTCAATATATTTACTAACTATCACTTCATCGCCTATTTTTAGAAAATTAAGGAATTTTGTTACTAATAATAATACTGATAAAAAAAAAGACCATTTCAAAGTGAGCGTACAATGAAATGGTCTAATTTTAGGGTCGGATTTTTTGATAAAGAATGATTATTATTGTCTGACTTTAATTAAATATCTTTTTCAAAATACAAATGAATATAAATTGCGGAACCAAAATTTGTTGATGTTGAAGTCGTCAACCGATATCCTTTTGCGGCATACTCATCTAGTTTTTCCTAAATTTCTTTTTTTGAATCATTAGCAATGTGCTTGGAATCTAAAGTCAATTTAGAGTAATAAATTAAACTTTCTACTTTGTATTCTTTCATAATAGTTTTTTTGGTAATTTAATAGTTTTATAATTTTCCGGATAAATATAACTGATTTTGATTATAAAAAAAGTTTACTTTCTTATTTTTCCAAAAATAGCTCGAACAAGTTACGTACTTTGATTGTGATAAATTTAAGGATTTAAAACATTTGTTTTGTCGGTTCGAGCGCAGTCGTGAACCCTCATTTAATCTCGACTGCGTTCGATTTGATAAACAATAAAATCGGTAAGTCTTATAAGAATTATTCCAAAACCGTTTTAAACAATTAAGGAATTTTGATGGTAGATGTAATATTTTCATAAAAGACTTCTATTGTCAGTTCGAGCGCAGTCGAGAACCTTCATTCGTGAACCGCCATCGTAGATCCATCATTGAATCTCGACTGCGCTCGATTTGACAAAAAATGTAATGGGAAGATATTATAAGAATTATTCATGAACCGTTTTTAAACAATTAAGGAATTTTGATGGTAGATGTAATATTTTTATAAATAACTTCTATTGTCAGTTCGAGCGCAGTCGAGAACCTTCATTCGTGAACCGCCATCGTAGATCCATCATTGAATCTCGACTGCGCTCGATTTGACAAAAAATGTAATGAGAAGATATTATAAGAATTATTCCAAAACCGTTTTTAAACAATTAAGGAATTTTGATGGTAGATGTAATATTTTTATAAATAACTTCTATTGTCAGTTCGAGCGCAGTCGAGAACCTTCAT
>NZ_JAXCIA010000061.1:0-4632 GCF_035985025.1 Flavobacterium sp. PL11 | reverse complement strand
TAAAAAGCTTGTAGAAGCGAATAAACGCACTACTTTTGCACCCGCAACAAGCGCATACGTTCTTACTTAAATATTGAAAAGCAGTTTTAAACTAAGATAAAAGTTTTAGAAAAAAGATTTGCCAGAGATAAAAGAAGTAATTACATTTGCAGCCCGCCAATGCGGTGGCAAGTTCTTAAATACATTGAGCAAGTAAGAGTGGTTGAGCGATCAACTTTTCACTTGAAAAGGGTAGAAATTTATTTTCAAAAACTTTTTCAAAACCCTTGTGAGATTTAAAAAGAGGTTGTACTTTTGCACCCGCTTGCAGAGACCGCGATTTATCGGGTTTTTCTCAAGAGAATCAAAGAAGACACGTTCCTAGACATATTGAATTGACAGCCGTTTTGGTTAGTAGAGACGTTGCATTGCAACGGCTATATGAAATCAAAACAAAGAATAAGAGTAATAGAATAGAGAGATTTGAAAAAACCAATAGCATTGGAGTCGAATAACAATAGCTTAGATTTTATCTAAGCAACAATATACGATGAAGAGTTTGATCCTGGCTCAGGATGAACGCTAGCGGCAGGCTTAACACATGCAAGTCGAGGGGTATAGGTAGCTTGCTATTTAGAGACCGGCGCACGGGTGCGTAACGCGTATGCAATCTACCTTTTACAGTGGGATAGCCCAGAGAAATTTGGATTAATACCGCATAGTATTATAGGATGGCATCATTTTATAATTAAAGTCACAACGGTAAAAGATGAGCATGCGTCCCATTAGTTAGTTGGTAAGGTAACGGCTTACCAAGACTTCGATGGGTAGGGGTCCTGAGAGGGAGATCCCCCACACTGGTACTGAGACACGGACCAGACTCCTACGGGAGGCAGCAGTGAGGAATATTGGACAATGGAGGCAACTCTGATCCAGCCATGCCGCGTGCAGGATGACGGTCCTATGGATTGTAAACTGCTTTTATACAGGAAGAAACATCCCGACGTGTCGGGACTTGACGGTACTGTAAGAATAAGGATCGGCTAACTCCGTGCCAGCAGCCGCGGTAATACGGAGGATCCAAGCGTTATCCGGAATCATTGGGTTTAAAGGGTCCGTAGGCGGCCTTATAAGTCAGTGGTGAAATCTCCCCGCTCAACGGGGAAACGGCCATTGATACTGTAGGGCTTGAATTATTAGGAAGTAACTAGAATATGTAGTGTAGCGGTGAAATGCTTAGAGATTACATGGAATACCAATTGCGAAGGCAGGTTACTACTAATACATTGACGCTGATGGACGAAAGCGTGGGTAGCGAACAGGATTAGATACCCTGGTAGTCCACGCCGTAAACGATGGATACTAGCTGTTGGGCGCAAGCTCAGTGGCTAAGCGAAAGTGATAAGTATCCCACCTGGGGAGTACGTTCGCAAGAATGAAACTCAAAGGAATTGACGGGGGCCCGCACAAGCGGTGGAGCATGTGGTTTAATTCGATGATACGCGAGGAACCTTACCAAGGCTTAAATGTAGATTGACCGGTTTGGAAACAGACTTTTCGCAAGACAATTTACAAGGTGCTGCATGGTTGTCGTCAGCTCGTGCCGTGAGGTGTCAGGTTAAGTCCTATAACGAGCGCAACCCCTGTTGTTAGTTGCCAGCGAGTCATGTCGGGAACTCTAACAAGACTGCCAGTGCAAACTGTGAGGAAGGTGGGGATGACGTCAAATCATCACGGCCCTTACGCCTTGGGCTACACACGTGCTACAATGGCCGGTACAGAGAGCAGCCACTATGCGAGTAGGAGCGAATCTACAAAACCGGTCACAGTTCGGATCGGAGTCTGCAACTCGACTCCGTGAAGCTGGAATCGCTAGTAATCGGATATCAGCCATGATCCGGTGAATACGTTCCCGGGCCTTGTACACACCGCCCGTCAAGCCATGGAAGCTGGGGGTGCCTGAAGTCGGTGACCGCAAGGAGCTGCCTAGGGTAAAACTGGTAACTAGGGCTAAGTCGTAACAAGGTAGCCGTACCGGAAGGTGCGGCTGGAACACCTCCTTTCTAGAGCCTAAATGTTAGTTTACAAGTAAACACTTTTAGGAAAGAAGACAAAGATTTTATAGGAAACAAATAATGATGTTTTATTACTCTTGCTGTTAGTTCAAATAATACAATTAAGTAAAAGATAACGATTTAAGATTGTTGAATACTGATTTTTGATTGCGGATTTAAATCTGAGATCAAAAATCGTTAATCATAAATCGAAAATCACCTTGTCTCGTAGCTCAGCTGGTTAGAGTACTACACTGATAATGTAGGGGTCGACAGTTCGAGTCTGTCCGAGACAACTAATACTTAAAAAAAAGAAGAATCTAGAGTTAGCAATTCACAACTCATTTGGATGTACGGTAAAGTTACAGAAAACTGAACACTGAAACATTGCCAACTGTATTTGGGGGATTAGCTCAGCTGGCTAGAGCGCCTGCCTTGCACGCAGGAGGTCAACGGTTCGACTCCGTTATTCTCCACTATCTTATAGAAGATAGATAAAAGAAGAAAGAAACAAGATTAGTCTTGGTTCTATTATCATGACTCTTTTTTCTAAAGAAAAAGTTCATTGACATATTGAGATAAGAAAATAATAAAAAGTAGAAAGCATACTTTTAGGTAGTAAGGATTAATTTGTAAGTAGTAAGTGAGAACTTTCTACTTAAACTTTATGACTTCATACATAAAAGAGTACAATAAGCAAAATAAGGGCGTATGGGGGATGCCTTGGCTCTCAGAGGCGATGAAAGGCGTGATAAGCTGCGAAAAGCTACGGGGACAAGCACACATTGATTGATCCGTAGATACCTGAATGGGGCAACCCACTATCTTGAAGAGATAGTACACCTACGGGTGGGCAAACCCGCTGAACTGAAACATCTAAGTAGGCGGAGGAGAAGAAAACAAAAGTGATTCCGTAAGTAGTGGCGAGCGAACGCGGATTAGCCCAAACCAATGATGTTACGGCATTGTTGGGGTTGTAGGACCACGACATTTTATGTACAAAGAATTAGAATCTACTGGAAAGTAGGGCCAAAGAAGGTGATAGCCCTGTATAAGTAATGCGTATAATAAATAGTGGTATCCTGAGTAGGGCGGGACACGAGAAATCCTGTCTGAATTTGGCGGGACCATCCGCTAAGGCTAAATACTCCTGAGAGACCGATAGTGAACCAGTACCGTGAGGGAAAGGTGAAAAGAACCGTGAATAACGGAGTGAAATAGATCCTGAAACCATACGCCTACAAGCGGTCGGAGCCCTTTTGTGGGGTGACGGCGTGCCTTTTGCATAATGAGCCTACGAGTTAACGTTGCTGGCAAGGATAAGTGGTTCAGCCACGGATCCGTAGCGAAAGCGAGTCTGAATAGGGCGTAGCTAGAGACGTAGCATTGCTACGTCTGTACAGTCAGTAGTGTTAGACGCGAAACCGTGTGATCTACCCATGGACAGGTTGAAGCTGTGGTAACACACAGTGGAGGACCGAACCCGTTGACGTTGAAAAGTCTTGGGATGATCTGTGGGTAGGGGTGAAAGGCCAATCAAACTCGGAAATAGCTCGTACTCCCCGAAATGCATTTAGGTGCAGCGTTAGTTATAAAGTTATATAGAGGTAGAGCTACTGATTGGATGCGGGGGCTTCACCGCCTACCAATTCCTGACAAACTCCGAATGCTATATAATGTTCACTAACAGTGAGGGCTTGGGTGCTAAGGTCCAAGTCCGAGAGGGAAAGAACCCAGACCATCAGCTAAGGTCCCCAAATATACGCTAAGTTGAAAGAACGAGGTTTGTCTGCCCAGACAGCTAGGATGTTGGCTTGGAAGCAGCCATTCATTTAAAGAGTGCGTAACAGCTCACTAGTCGAGCGGACGAGCATGGATAATAATCGGGCATAAGCGTATTACCGAAGCTATGGATTTCAGTTTAATTACTGGAGTGGTAGGGGAGCATTCTATCGCGGTTGAAGGTTAGTCGTAAGGCTTGCTGGACGTTATAGAAAAGAAAATGTAGGCATAAGTAACGATAATGCGGGCGAGAAACCCGCACACCGAAAGACTAAGGTTTCCACAGCTATGCTAATCAGCTGTGGGTTAGTCGGGACCTAAGGCGAACCCGAAAGGGACAGTCGATGGACAACGGGTTAATATTCCCGTACTAGTTATTACTGTGATGGGGTGACGGAGTGATGAAAGCGCCGCGAACTGACGGAATAGTTCGTTGAAGTACCTACCTATAAGACCCGCAGGCAAATCCACGGGTTTTGGGGAAATACGATAGTACTCGGATACTTCGGTAGAAGAGATAGTGCGCCTAAGGGCTTCCAAGAAAAACCTCTAAACTTCAGGTAATAAGTACCCGTACCGCAAACCGACACAGGTAGTCGAGAAGAGAATTCTAAGGTGCTCGAGAGATTCATGGCTAAGGAATTAGGCAAAATAGACCCGTAACTTCGGGAGAAGGGTCGCCCCGAGCAATCGGGGCCGCAGTGAAGAGGTCCAGGCGACTGTTTATCAAAAACACAGGGCTCTGCAAAATCGTAAGATGAAGTATAGGGCCTGACACCTGCCCGGTGCTGGAAGGTTAAGTGGAGATGTCATTCAG
>NZ_JAXCIA010000060.1:0-5484 GCF_035985025.1 Flavobacterium sp. PL11 | reverse complement strand
TTATTTCCGATTTCAGCCTGGAAAATGGAAATGAAAACTTTAAAAAACTATCTTAAGTTTCTAAAAAAGTTGCATCGCGAATAGGTCGCAGCATAGTAAGACGGCAATAATTTTTTCATGTAACTTAATTTTATGATTTTACTACTAAAAATTATTTTGATACGTTTATGAAAAAGTGATCTAAAAAGATATTACAAGTTTGATAAAAAGACAGAATTTCCTAACAGCTTAAGTTTAAAACTTATAAATTAGTTATTACCTCAATAGATAGTTTTTATTATATTTTACACAAGATGATCTATGAAAAAATATATTAGTAAATAGCAGATAGCTCGTTAACTTTAGAGCGTAATTTATAAAAGTGTAAGCATATAATAATTGTAGTGACTTGGTGGAAACAGGATCAATTTTTAAAAATAAGATTTATTTACAAACACTCTCACACAACTTCAGATAATTTTTAAAATAAAATTGTAAATTGCACTCTTAAATTATCATATTCATAAAATGGAACAACAAATACCATATATCCCTACTAATAAAGTAAGAATTGTTACAGCCGCAGCTCTTTTTGATGGCCATGATGCAGCAATTAATATTATGCGTAGAATTATTCAATCTACAGGTGTAGAAGTAATTCATTTAGGACATGACCGCAGCGTTGAAGAAGTGGTAAATACTGCTATTCAAGAGGATGCTAATGCTATAGCGATTACCTCGTATCAAGGTGGACACAATGAATACTTTAAATATATGTATGATTTGCTTCAAGAAAAAGGAGCAGGACAAATAAAAATTTTTGGAGGTGGTGGTGGAGTAATTCTACCATCTGAAATTGCCGATTTACAAGCCTATGGAATCGCCAGAATATATGCTCCTGATGATGGTCGTGCAATGGGATTACAAGGAATGATCAATGATTTAGTAAAACAATCTGATTTTCCTACTGGAGACAAATTAACAAATGAGTTGGATGAACTCAAATTAAAAAATCCAACTGCTATTGCTAGAATTATCTCTGCTGCAGAGAATTTTCCTGATGTAGCTAAACCTTTTTTGGAAGTAATCCTAAAAATGAATGAAAACTGTAAAACTCCAGTTCTAGGAATTACAGGTACGGGTGGTTCAGGAAAATCTTCTTTAGTAGATGAATTAGTACGTCGCTTTTTAATTGATTTTCCAGAAAAAACAATTGGATTAATTTCTGTAGATCCTTCCAAGCGTAAAACTGGTGGAGCGCTTTTAGGAGATAGAATCCGAATGAACGCTATAAACAATCCAAGAGTTTACATGCGATCCTTAGCAACTCGTCAATCTAATTTAGCATTATCAAAATATGTGGCTGATGCGATTCAAGTAATTAAAGCCGCTAAATACGATATTATTATTTTAGAAACTTCTGGAATTGGTCAATCTGATACTGAGATTATGGATCATTCTGATGTATCTTTATATGTAATGACACCTGAATTTGGAGCGGCAACACAATTGGAGAAAATTGATATGCTTGATTTTGCTGATTTAGTAGCTTTAAATAAATTTGATAAAAGAGGTGCTTTGGATGCAGTTCGAGATGTCAAAAAACAATACCAACGCAATCATAATTTATGGGATGTAAGTCCAGATGAAATGCCTGTTTTTGGCACTATCGCATCGCAGTTTAATGATCCTGGAATGAACACGCTTTATAAAGCGATTATGGATAAAGTGCATGAGAAAACTAACTCTGATTTGAAATCGACATTCCAAATCACTCGCGAAATGAGCGAGAAGATTTATGTTATTCCGCCACATAGAACGCGGTATTTATCTGAAATTGCCGAAAGTAATCGAAAGTATGATCTTACAGCAATAAGTCAGGAACAAGTTGCTCAAAAATTATATGGAATTTTTAAAACCTTGGAAACAGTTTCGGGTAAGCTTCCTTTAATTAATAAAGCAGGAATTAATGATGAATCGGTTTTGCCTTCTGCCTTAGATTTAGAAAAAGACGGAGCTACTGAAAATAAAATTTTCTTGAATTTACTTCTCAATCAATTTGAGAAAGTAAAAATGGATCTCGATGCGTATAATTGGGAGATTATATTGACTTGGGACGAAAAAGTAAATAAATATAAAAATCCAGTTTATACCTTTAAAGTGCGTGATCGCGAAATAAAAATGGCCACGCACACCGAGTCGCTTTCACACTCCCAAATTCCTAAAATCGCATTGCCAAAGTACCAAGCTTGGGGTGATATATTAAGATGGTGTTTACAGGAAAACGTGCCAGGTGAATTTCCTTTTACAGCAGGATTATATCCTTTTAAAAGAGAAGGTGAAGATCCATCAAGAATGTTTGCGGGAGAGGGAGGACCTGAAAGAACCAATAAACGTTTTCATTACGTAAGTGCTGGATTACCTGCAAAAAGATTGTCAACCGCTTTTGACAGTGTGACTTTATACGGGAATGACCCACATGTTCGTCCTGATATCTATGGAAAAATAGGTAACGCAGGAGTTTCTATTTGCTGTTTAGATGACGCTAAAAAGTTATATTCTGGTTTTGATTTAGTTCACGCAATGACTTCGGTTAGTATGACTATCAATGGTCCAGCGCCTATGTTACTCGGTTTTTTTATGAATGCCGCAATTGATCAACAATGCGAATATTATATCAAAGAAAATGATTTAGAGGCAGAAGTTGAGCAAAAAATAGCTAAACTATACAAGGAGCAAGGTGTAGATAGACCGCATTATCAAGGTGATTTACCAGCAGGAAATAACGGATTAGGATTAATGCTTTTGGGAGTAACTGGAGACCTTGTGCTACCTATGGACATTTATAATGAAATTAAAGCAAGAACACTTTCACAAGTTCGCGGAACCGTTCAAGCTGATATTTTAAAAGAAGATCAGGCGCAAAACACTTGTATCTTTTCAACTGAATTTGCATTGCGATTAATGGGCGACGTTCAGGAATATTTTATTACTAAAAAAGTTAGAAATTTTTATTCGGTATCAATCTCTGGCTATCATATTGCCGAGGCTGGAGCCAATCCCATCACTCAATTGGCTTTTACGCTTTCTAATGGTTTTACCTACGTAGAATACTATCTAAGTCGCGGAATGAGCATTAATGATTTCGGACCTAATTTATCATTTTTCTTTTCGAATGGTGTGGATCCAGAATACGCAGTTATAGGTCGTGTCGCACGTAAAATTTGGGCGAAAGCCATGAAAATTAAATACGGCGCTAATGAAAGAGCACAAATGTTGAAATATCATATACAAACATCAGGACGCTCCTTACACGCTCAGGAAATTGATTTCAATGATATCCGGACCACTTTGCAGGCATTATATGCGATTTATGATAACTGCAATTCACTTCATACTAATGCGTATGACGAAGCGATAACAACACCTACAGAAGAATCAGTACGCCGTGCCATGGCGATTCAGTTAATTATCAATAAAGAGTTAGGATTAGCCAAAAATGAAAATCCAATTCAGGGTGCCTTTATAATCGAAGAATTGACTGACTTAGTAGAAGCGGCGGTTTTATTAGAATTTGATAGAATTACAGAGCGTGGCGGTGTACTTGGTGCAATGGAAACCATGTACCAACGAAGCAAAATTCAAGAAGAAAGTTTGTATTATGAAACGTTGAAACACACAGGCGAATTCCCTATTATAGGTGTAAATACTTTCTTGAGTTCAAAAGGTTCACCAACGGTAATTCCAGCTGAAGTAATTCGAGCAACTGAGGAAGAGAAGCAATACCAAATCACGATGTTGCATAATTTACACCAATCCAATCAGGATAAAGTAAAAAAACAACTCAATGACATTCAAGATGCAGCTATTAAAAATGAGAATTTATTTGAACATTTAATGGAAGCGACTAAGGTATGTTCATTAGGGCAAATCACTTCAGCTTTATTTGAAGTTGGTGGTCAGTATAGAAGAAATATGTAAGCAGAGAACCGCTTTTTGCGTATCTAAAAAGCGTGTGAATCGCTTATCCCGACTTTTGTCGGGATCTTGGAGAACCGCTTTTTGCGTAGTGAAAAAGTGTGTGAATCGCTTATTGCGACTTTTGTCGGGATCTCAGAGAACTATTTTCTTTGTAGAAAAATGTGAGAATCGTGTATTGTACTTTTCGATGATATTTTACAGCGTTAATTTTAAATAAATGCAATGATGCAAAAAGATCTTCATGCATAAACGGGAATTTAAAGCACAAAAAAAAGGCAGAAATTAATAATTTCTGCCTTTTTTTTGTTTCTGTAACTATATTTTCGGTTGGTGTTTACCTTCTTTGATTTCCTCAACCATTTTTTTGTTAAAGGCCGGTAAGTCATCAGGATTTCTACTTGTAACTAAACCTTTATCAACAACCACTTCTTTATCATGCCACTCGGCACCCGCATTTACTAAATCGACTTTGATTGAAGGATAAGAAGTCATTTTTCGACCTTTAACTAAATCAGCACTAATTAAAATTTGTGGTCCATGGCAAATAGAAGCAACTGGCTTTCCAGCTTTAAAAAATTCTCTTATAAATGATAAAGCATCTTCGTTTGTTCTCAGTTTATCCGGATTCAAAACTCCACCAGGCAAAACTAAAGCATCGTAATCATTTGCATTTGCATTTTTCAATTCAACATCTACTTTATATTCTTTTCCCCAGTCAGTAGAAGCCCAAGATTTTATAGCGCCACTTTCGGGACTTACAATTTCTGCTTTCCAACCTTGTTGCTCTAAATATTCTTTTGGTGAACTTAATTCAACTTCTTCAAATCCGTTTGTAGCTAAAATAGCAATCCTCTTTTCCATAATGATCTGTTTTTTAATTTTTTAAAAATAACTATTTATAAAATTAGCATTCTTAAACTTTTAAATCTCATAATGGTATATTAAAAAATGCTTAATAATTGTTAATATAAAATTTTAACAATCATATTATTAGATCATTTTATAAAATTTTTTCTTTTTAATTTACGCAATTAAACATAAAGTGATTTGCGGTTTGCTGATCCAAAAAAATCTTATACATTGTATAAAAAAATACTATACTAGTTTGGTGTCTTGTAATGAGAAATTTATATTAACTGTTTTTTTATGTACAAAATTTTAAAGACACTCGATAGTTGACTTGCAATAAAGTGAAATTTCAACTTTATATAAAAACACGCTTAACTCTTTAGCAAAATGATTTAAGGGCTGAATAAACGAAATCAAAGTTGTTTTAGTCAGTTACATTGCACCATCAAATAATTACACAATAATTTAGCAGTCAATTTCAATATACTAGTTGGAAATTAATTACAGTTATTCTTCAGTCTATAAGTATAGATTTTACAAAAGAAGTAAATTAATTTTTAGTTTCTAAAAAAAAGTTATAGAGGTCAGTAGTTACGAACATATAATTTTAGATTGATATATTTTTTCTGACTTGACCATTCTGACTATCAAATTATTAAATATTGTTTCTTTGCT
>NZ_JAXCIA010000059.1:0-5636 GCF_035985025.1 Flavobacterium sp. PL11 | reverse complement strand
GCATCTTTAAATGTACAAATTTTCTCGCTTATAAACAAAATTAAATACTATATTTGATGCAAGTAAAACGGTGGTTTTTTCACAGACTGACGTTACCTGCAAGCCAAAGATCGACAGCCTGCTAAGCTAAAACATTAACAATAATGCAAAAAAACCAATATTAATGGCGACTGATATAACAATTAACAGCTTATTTCCAGCAGTTAAAAATGGACAACTGTCAAAACAACAGACCGACATTTTTAATACAACATTCATAGGCATTGACTTCGGGACTTCTACAACAGTTGTATCCATTTCACACTTGGAGAAAGAAACCAAGGATATAAAAACCAAAACACTTTGGTTAAATCAAAAAAAATATGATGGGACACCAATGTCCTCTGAAAAAGTACCGACAGTAATTGCTTGGTATAATAATCAGTTATTAGTTGGACAAGGTGCTGCCGACCTAAAACACCAATTGAAAAAAGGTGTAAATGTTTGGTATTCTTTTAAAATGGAATTAGGTGAAGACTTAGGCTCTAAATATTATAATAGCGAACTTGACAGAAAAAGCAAATTCACTATTTTAAACCCAAAAGATGCAACAAAAGTATTTTTTCAATATCTAAAAGCACAAATTGACAGAATTATAAGAACAGAAAATTTACCAGAAAACTTACAATACGCTGTTAGTATTCCTGCTTCATTTGAAGCAAATCAAAGAAAAGAACTTGTTCAGGCACTTGAACAAAATGGAATGGCTATAAACAAACAAGCATTAATTGATGAGCCTAATGCAGCATTTTTAAGCTATGTTCAAAAGTCGAATATTGAAAACAATCCTTTAAAAATACCTGATGGAGCTAATCCAAAAGTTTTAGTTTTTGATTTTGGGGCAGGAACTTGTGACGTTTCAATTATCGAGTTAGGAAAGGACTTAAACGGTGTTTATTCTAAAAATTTATCAATTTCAAAATTCGAAAAAATTGGTGGCGATGATTTGGACAGATATATTGCGTTAGAATATCTATTCCCACAATTATTAAGTGAAAACAAACTTACAAAAGCAGATTTTAAGACCCCAGAAAAAAACAGAATTATTACCCAATTTTTAAAAGCAGCAGAACAATTAAAAATATTGATTTGCGATACAGTTGCGTTAAAAATGGACAATAAACTATTGCCAGCATTGGCAATAGCAAAAGATAATGTTTCTCTGGGCTATACGATAGAAATAGATTCTAAAAAAGGTTTATTGAAACTTACAGAGCCTAAATTAACTTATCAAGAATTTAGCGATTCAATGAAAACGTTTCTTAAAACAAATTCTTTAATACCTAAAAAAGGAAGTGAAGGGCAAAATGATTTTGTGAGTGTTTTTAGTCCAATTCATACAGCTTTGAAAAAAGCCAATTTAACAAAGTCTGAGATAGATTATGTGTTATTCATAGGTGGAAGTTGTAAAAACCCTTATGTGCAAAATGCTTTAAAATATTATTTTATTGATTCAGATTTATTAATCCCAACCGACTTACAAACTCACGTTTCAGCAGGTGCTGCAATTCATTCTTTAATTTATAATGGATTTAATAAAAATATTATTCAGCCTATTACAAGCGAACCTTTTTTAGTAATCACAAAGGACGAAACCGCGAAAGTAATTTTGAGAGCAGGAACTCATATTCCTTGCGAACTAATAATAATTGATGACTTAGTTACTACAACAGATGGGCAACAAGCAATTGAATTACCCATTTGCTTAGGTAATAAAAACAAACTTTTGTACAATATTAAAATAGTATGTGAAGACCCTTCGGGCTTCAAAAAGAATACACCAGTTCGTTTGGAGTTAGAAATAAACGCTGATAAACTATTACTTGCCCGAGCATCTGCCGTCGGAAAATCTGTGTTTGTTGAAGCAATTAATCCGTTTGCAAATAAAGATTTAACAACCGAAGAGCGTATTGTTTTAAAGGCTGAAAGACAAGCAAATATTGAAGCCGAACAAAACAATGGCAAACCCACAAAACAAGGCTTAACAAATTTGTATAAAGCGTATGAACTAATTGGCAACGATTTTAGAGCAGCCGAAACATTAGAATTGTTAAACGAATTATATCCGAGTGTTTCAAATTACAATCAAATTGGAGTTTTATATTCAAGTGCAGGATATGCTGAAAAGGCTTTAGAGTTTTACGAATTAGCATTTGAAAACAATAAAAATGCAACAACTGCTTTTAATTTTGCTCACTCATTAAAAAGCAAAAACAAAGAAAAATTCAAAGAAATCCTTGAAGAATCATTACAACTTGAACCTAATAAACCTCATTCTCTTTATGAACTTGGAAAATTATTAAAAAAGGAAAAAGATGAAAAAGGCAATGAAATGATTAAACAAGCATTTGACACTTGGAAAAAAAAATATGACACAAATTCAATGTCTGAAAGTGATTATGGTTGGTTATCATCAGCTGCCGATGAATTAGGAATGAAAGATTTTGCACAACAAGTAAGACAATCAAAACCAACATTCAAAGGCGAAGAATTATATAATATTGATAACCTTACACAAACAAACATTGAAGAAGGTTTGATTAAACAATAACACTTAAAAAATATATACAATGGCTTGGATGATAAGAGAAGACCAACTCGACCCACAACAAAAAGATTTTGTAAACAATGAAGCAAGAAGAGAAGGCAATATTTGGGTAAAAGGATTTGCAGGAAGTGGCAAATCGGTTTTACTAGTTCATTCTTTAAAAGACATTTTAAGGAGAGAGCCAAACGCAACAGCAGCGGTTGTACTTTATACACATTCACTAATTGATGTGTTTAAAACAGGGATGAAAGAAATTGGACTTTCTGAAACAATTCCTGTAATGACTTATTACGAATTTGTAGATAGAAACACTTCTAGTTATGATTACATTTTATGTGATGAAGTACAAGACTTGCCAGCAAAGGTTTTGTTCTCAATGCAAAACCGAGCAAAAAAAATATTGGTAGCGGGTGACTCAAATCAATCAATTTATACTACTGACCCTAAATGGAAGGAGCCAACTGTTAACCCGGAACAAATCGGAGACATCATAAATGCAAGAGCATTTTCATTGAATATGATTCACCGATTAACAAGGAGTATCATTTCAGCGGTTCAAAAATTATTGCCTGATATGAATATTTTTGGTGCAGCAAGAGACACTTCAAAAGTTGATGTGAATATTCGTTTATGTGAAGCAAATAACGAACAAGAAGAAATTGAATATGTTTTTAAGGAATCTCAAAAGGGAACGGCAGTTGGCGAATCCTCTGTTATTTTATTACCTACACATAAAGCAATAGAAAAATTTATTGAATTACTCTATAAAGTAAATAACAAAAACCTTGTCTCAATTCCAAAAGACAGATGGAACAAACCCGATTACAATAGCTTAAATAGACAGCTAATAAACTCAAATATCAAGGCTCAATTTGTAGGAAGTGGTTATGGCTCTTTAAAAGATGCTGAAAATAATAAACATACAATTATTATGACTTACCATAGTGCAAAAGGATTAGACTTTGACAATGTGTTTTTGCCGTTTTTAAATAGTAGCTTATACATAACGCCCAATAATGAAGAAACTTTATTTATGGTAGCTATTACAAGAAGTAGAAAGAATTTGTATTTATCGTATTTTGGCTACACTAATAATTTGGTTGATAAATTTAAAAGTGGATGTACTGAAATTTCAATAAATCAATTAAATAACAATTCAAACAGTACCAGTCAAAGTGATGATTTTGACTTTTAACAAATAGAATTAATGAATAATTATATATCAATAGTAAATAGATATGAATTTGCCCAATTTTATAGATTTGGCTATATATATATATCTGCATCTGAATTGTTGCCATTTACTGAAATAGGTTCTACTGAAACCAAGTCAAATTTAGTTTCCCATTTTAAAAGCAAAACGCCATTTGAATATGACGAAGAATATTTAATTATTCATTTATGTCTAGAAATGGAGAACCAAAACACAATCCGAAAATTTCTTATTACCGACTTAAAATCAATTTATCCATTATCAAGACAGGCAAAACAATTAATACAAGAACGAATGGATTCAAGAATTAAACTTGAAGAACCAATATTTGAAAGCTTAATTCCAGCGATTATTTCAAATATTCAGAACAAAGAAATTGAAATGTCAATTTCAGCTCTTTGGACAATTTTTGATTTAGATAGTTCAAGCGACTTAATTAAACATAAAATAGGAGTTGAAAATATTTATAAAGGTATTGAGTTTAGAAAAGAAGGGGTGAAATCTTTTCAAATGACAAATGTGAATATTTGGTCAATTCTAATTGCATACGATAGATATGAATATTTTCCAAATTCAACTCTTGGATATTTTTTTGATTCAGGTCAAGTTTTTGCATATTCAAAACAATCGAATTTTGAAAACAGCAAACTTTATACATTGCTGAAATCAATTAAAGAAGACAGTAAAACACCCATAATCATTTCTAAATTAGAGAATTCTGAACTATCCCAATCATACATCTTAAATACAACTTTTGATGGCTTGAAATTTCATATTGTCGCACCATTATATTTAATGCTTAAAGATGATTTAAGAACATCTGAGGATTTGAAACAATCGAAGTATTTTACAAAAACAAGTTTAGAATATTTGAAGTCATTTGGAGATGAATTTAAAGCAGCGGTAATACTTTTAGGGTCATTCTTTGGCTACAAAAAAGTTTACGATTTGTATTATGATAAACTAAATTTATCATTTTTCAATAACTACAAACCATTTGTAGTTATTGAAAACAATATGCAAACTGAAATTATCGAAGTTCAAAAAGAAAAAGAAGAAGTACCAATACCCGAAGTTGAAATAAACAAAGAGATTATCACAAATGCCATCATAGAAACAGCAGAAATTAAACCTGTAGCTCCAAATGAAACAAACGAAGTTGTTGAAACTGTAATTATGGAATTTCAAAAAGAAGAAATACTTGAAACTGAAGACAAGGCAGCAATTCAATATCCGACAAAGGAAATTTCAGTAGCGGACGAAAGCTTGATTATAGGGCAAGAATTTAAAATGGAATCCTTCATTTTGGAAATATTAAAACAACAAAATGAAATTTCACTCACAGATTTAGCAAACAAAATTAAAATAGCAAAAGGTGACAAAAAGAAAAAGACAAATAGTGAATTAGAAAAGGAAATTATTAAAACAGAAACATTAGAAGTTACGAAAACTAAAACCAAAATGGTGATACGGAAAACAGGCTTTGATTTTAAGAAAACCTAAATTCGAAAACGGCCAGCAGGTAACAGCACCTACCCAAAAGACGGGGTTTCGTGCTTCGCAGACAGTTTTGTGGTAGCCGAAAGTTCAGTTCTCCGAATGAAGTTCAGTGGTAAAAATCCCGTCCTTCGGGTAGCTGCAAAACGTCAGGATGTGAATTTACCCCACTTTTGCTCAAATTAACGCAATAACTCCTTTCCTACTCGCACAAAATTGGCTTGTAAGCGAGTCGGTTTTTGAGGATAGAAATAAATGTTTACTAATTTTGAACTCGCATAAGAGCTTAAAAAAGGTCACTTTAATCAAGGCATACCCTTTTGGTGGGTATTTTGCATT
>NZ_JAXCIA010000058.1:0-6524 GCF_035985025.1 Flavobacterium sp. PL11 | reverse complement strand
TTGACGCGATGTTCCGGATATATGTTGCATCTTTAAATGTACAAATTTTCTCGCTTATAAACAAAATTAAATACTATATTTGATGCAAATAAAACGGAGGTTTTTTCACAGACTGACGTTATATGCCATTATTGAATCACAATCGTGTCAATACGAATCATATCGTATTAAAAAATTCATACATTTGCCAAATGGAAAACAATGTATATACTTTTAAAATAGATATCGACTGGAAATTAATAGGCATAATTAGTCAAATTGATCGCTTCGACGCATCTTGGACTTCGATAGAAAAAAAAGAAGGGCAAAGTTTGAAACAGTTAAAAGCAATTGCAACGGTATTGAGTGTCGGAGCTTCAACAAGAATCGAAGGATCAAAACTAACCGATGAAGAAGTAAATATTCTTCTGAAAGAAATAGACATCACCAAACTTGAAGACAGAGATTCTCAGGAAGTTGTCGGTTATTTCGAAACACTTGACACAATTTCAGAATCATTTGCCGATATTGAAATCACAGAAAATAACATAAAAAATCTGCATAACATTTTAATGCGTTTTAGTAAAAAAGACGAATGGCATAAAGGCAACTATAAAAAACATAGCAATGCAGTTGAAGCAAATTATCCTGACGGGACGAAACAAATAATATTTCAAACAACTGAGGCAGGATTTAAAACCGAAGATGCTATGAGAGAATTAATCGAATGGTACAATTTCGACAAAGAAACGCATCCACTGGTAAAATGTGCATTGTTCACTTATGAATTTCTAAGCGTTCATCCCTTTCAAGATGGCAACGGAAGATTAAGCAGATTAATTTCCTCCTTATTGCTTTTAAAAAGCGGATATAACTGGATTCAATACATAAGTTTAGAACATGAGATAGAAAATAGAAAACCTGAATACTATAGAGTTTTACGGAACTGCCAAACGCAACGTCCAAATGAAAACGTTACAGAATGGAGTAGTTTTTTCTTCGATGCCTTAAAAAATATCCAAGAAAAATTATTGCAAAAATTAGAGGTAAAAGGAATTCAAACACAATTATCGCCACGGGACAAATCCATAGTAATCTTTATCGAAAATAATCCTGGTTGTAAATCTAGTGAAATTGCAAAAAAATTAAATATACCAAACCCGACAGTAAAAAGATTATTGACAGAATTAGTTGCAAAAAAGCTAATCGAAAAACATGGAGTAGGCCCGGGAACAAATTACTCGACATTATAACGGCATATAACACACGCTAAAATAAATTGCTGCATTTTCTTAGCCGGAACATTAAATTTACCATGAAAATCTATCTTAGCGGAAAGAACTCTGCTCCCATTTCCGCAACTTCTTTTAGCGCGGGAACGTCAGGCTGTGAATTTACCCCACTTTCGCTTAAATTAACGCAATAACTCCTTTCCTATTCGCACAAAATTCGCTTGTAAGCGAGTCGGTTTTTGGAGATAGAAATAAATGTTTGATAATTTTGAACTCGCATAAGAGCTTAAAAAAGGTCACTTTAATCAAGGCATACCCTTTTGGTGGGTATTTTGCATTCCACTTCTGGATTTTATCAATTAAATCGGGAACGCCCAGAATATTCATCGTGCGTTTGATGTTGTACACTAACATGATCAAACTGTGTTCGCCATTTACTTTTTCGAGTCCCGTTAAATTGGTGTGATTGTAGCCCCATTGGCGTTTGATAGTTCCAAAAATATGCTCATTAATTTATTCAGTCTTTTTTATTGTTTTTTTTGTCTTCATGATTTCCGCTGCGCTCCAATTCCTGTCGTGTGCGGTATAACTGTGGGTTTTCTTGATAGCGTTTATTGTTTTCTTCAACAGCGTCAGCATACTCACTTCGGTCAATCTCTCGTCCCCCTGTTCTACTGGTGCAAAGGTCTTTCATTGGACATTCTTTGCAGTCTAGTGTACGGTATTTCTTAAATTTATAACCGCTGTTCTCTGAGCGTCCCGTTTTTTTATGCCAGCTTCCAGTGGTTTTTAAAGTCTTTCCTTGTGGGCAATTATAGGTGTCGGAGTCGTTATTGTACACAAATTTAGATACAAAATAATCGGGTTGTGTGCCGTTTTCGTTGCTTTTCCCTTGGGTAGGTTGGGCTACAATAGTGGTAATACTACGGTCCTTGCACTGAGTGATTTCGCGTCCGTTGTGGTAGCCTTTGTCTACCAAAGCCGTGTAAGTTTCTACGTTTAGATTTTCTTTAGCTTCGATGGCTATGGCTGCTAGTGCGTTGCGATCATTGCGATTGATAGTGTGAGTAGCAACTACTAAATTATGTTTATTGTCTACCGCTGCCTGGATGTTGTAGCTCACCTCTACCACTACTCCTTGTACTAACAAAGCACGGGCATCTTGGTCGGTGGTACTAATCTGCGGTTCTCCGCTGGCTTTTAGTTTTTCTTCCAGTAATTCATAACGGATTTTGTTTTTCTTTAAACGCGCTATTTTTTCTTGGATTTTAGTAACGGTTACTGAGTTGTCTTTTACATCATTTGTTTCTAATTCTGTGAGATATTCTTGGGTTCTTTCTTCAATTTAAGCCAAGTGTTTGTCAATTTTCTTTTGGTTAAAATTTGCTTTCTTACTGTTGTGTGCTCTACTTTTTGTGCCATCAATGGCGATGGTTTCACCAGCAATCAAGTCGGCATTTTTTAGAAAAGAAACAAAGAGTTTGAAGAGTTTTCTAAGCCCAGCTGGGTTTTGCTTTCTAATCCCGATCGATATCGGGAGGAAATGCTATGATAATTTGGGCAGATATCTTCTAAGAGCCATTGTAATTCAATATTGCGAACGCACTCTTTTTCTAACTTCCTCGAGCTTCTTAGTCCATTTAGGTACCCGTATAAATAGATTTTAAGAAACAACTTAGTAGCAAAACTCGGACGACCTTCGGATTTTATAGTTTGTACCGTAAAACCAAGTGCAGCGAGTGAGATGTGCTCTACAAAAGCATCGATAAATCGAATTGGATTATCTGAGGCGATTTTATCTTCTAAACTGCTTATTTGTAACTGTTGACGCGATGTTCCGGATATATGTTGCATCTCTAAATGTACAAATTTTCTCGCTAATATCCAAAATTAAATACTATATTTGATGCAAATAAAACGGAGGTTTTTTCACAGACTGACGTTACAAGCAAGTGTAGGACGACCGACAGAGCGAACATAAACCGACAGAAAAAACGACCAAAATGCCAACGCTTCGCAAAATTAAAAGAGCTACAATGCAACCGCACAAGCCGACCCAAATTGCAGCACATTTAATTTTGCCCAACCTCACCCAAAGTCCACCCACCGCCCGACAAATGGACAGTTGATTAAAATGTTAATAATTATAGCAGATAAATTTTGGGTAATAAATTTTTACTTGTAAATTTAGACAATAATTGTCAAAGCAAATGATGTCCAAGAAAAATAATACATCTTTCGGAGAATACATACGCCAATTGAGAGAAGAACGCAATTTACCATTGAGAAAGATAGCGGCTGAACTGGACATTGACACTTCAACTCTAAGTAAGATTGAAAAAAATGAAAGAAACGCCAATGAACAAATTATTGAAAAACTATCTGAAATTTTTTCAATTAACAAGGCAGATTTAAAAGTTCGTTATCTAAGTGATAAAATTTCATATCAACTCCTTGATGAAGAAGATGGAATTGAAATCCTTAAGGTAGCAGAACAAAAAATTAAATATCACAAGCAACAACATTCATAATGAACATAGACAAAACATTAAAGGATAACAAAACAGAACTACTTGCATATTTTAGAGATAGAGCAAGTGAGTTTCTTACTGACATAAAACAAAAATTTGCCGAGACGCAAGCCGACAAAAGAGCAAGAGCAATTAACGAGTGCTTGAATGAAACCAAAAACAAACTGATTACGACTATACTTCAGCAAGCAGAAAAGGAAAATTGGACACACCAAGAAAAACTTGAGTGCTTACTGATGATTACTTACTGCAATATTGTGGTAATGATTGAAAGCAGAAATTCAGTTAGACCATACGAATATATGGACTTCTCGAGACGTGTGGGCGAACTTTGGGACCCATTTTGTAAACTTTGCTTTTACTATCCAGTAAATGATGTTTCTCTTTTCATCCCACCTCTATTTTCAGAAGTAAAGAAAAAACTTACCGATGAGATTGTTGATTACATCAACAATCTTAATATTTCTCCCGAAGAAAAGGAAGAACTTAAAAAGTATTACGAAAAAGTGTGGAGTTTAGTAACATCGGGAGAAATTCAATTAGAGCTTGATTTACATTTTATTTCACAAGGACAAAAATATGTTGTTGACTTTAAAAGTGGATTTGGTTCTAACGAGAAAGGAAATACAAACCGCCTTTTACTTGTTGCAAGTATTTACAAAAATCTTTCGGAAAGCTATAAATGCTTATTGTTTGTTAGAGCAGAAGAGAATAACAGCTATTTTAATACGTTAAAAAACTCTGGAATTTGGGATGCGTATTGTGGTAGTGAAGCATACGAAAAAATTAAAGAGTATTCTGGTTACAACTTAAAAAGTTGGATTGATACAAATATGGATTGGGCAAATGATTTTAAACCTGAAACTATTATTCATTTTCAAGAACAAAATCTCTTACAATATTTATTATGGTAATGATAGCAGAAACAAGGAAATATCAGGCATTTTACACCAAATCAACTCCAATAGTTGATTATATGGTTAAAAAACTAAACTTGAAACCAACCGACAAGATTTTTGAACCTTGTGGAGGCGATGGAGTTTTCATTGATGCTATAGTTTCAGACAATGAATATGCAAACATTGACATTTGTGAGCTAAATGACAATGCTTTTGAAACATTAATTAGCAAGTTTTCTTCTTACCCAACCATAAACATTAGACAGTGTGATACTTTGCTTGATAATGATTTGATATTCAATTCAGGTTTTGGTGGAGTGTATGACAAAATTATAGCCAATCCTCCATATGGCGCTTGGCAGGAATTGGAAAAAAGAACAGTTTTAAAGAAAATATACTCTGACCTATACGCTAAAGAAACTTATGCTTTATTTCTATTTCGTTGCATAGAACTTTTAAAAGATGGTGGAATATTGAGTTTCATAATTCCTGATACTTACTTGAACCTTCATATGCACAAGGCTATAAGAAAGCATATTTTGACCAAAACAAAAATTTTAGAACTTGCATTGTTTCCATCTTCGTTTTTTCCAGGTGTCAATTTTGGATATGCAAACCTTTCAATTATTACCCTTCAAAAGACAAATAATCTTAATGACAGTTTGAAGAATGAATTTAAAGTTTTCAATTCGTTTAAAACTGTTGAGCAGTTAGCTAACATAAATGAAAATGAGCTAAAAGTTTTCACTTTCACTCAAAAAGAAATTTTATCAAATCCTGACTATGCATTTCTAATTTCCGATAATGCTGAAATTGCATTAGCAATTAATAATTCAAAGCCTAAAGTGGGTGACATTGCAAATTGCGTTACTGGCTTTTATTCAGGTGACGATAAAACATTTTTACAGGTCAATAGTCCTGATTTAAAAAATGGGAAAAACTATGATTTAGTAGAAGCTAATTCAGTAAATAGAGACTATGAAAACATTCCCCACATCTTAGACGGAATAGAAGGAGAGAAACACTTTTTGCCAATAGTTAAAGGTGGAAATATCAAATTTTTGAAACCTGAAGGTTGGTTTATGAATTGGGGAAAAGAAGCAGTCAACCATTACAAAAAAGACAAAAAATCAAGATTTCAAAATCCTCAATATTATTTCAAATATGGCATTGGTGTTCCTATGATAAGTTCGTCAAGTATTACGGCTTCATTAATTGAAAACAAACTATTTGACCAGTCTATCGTTGGCATTTTTCCTAAAGATAAATCATTGACATTTTATTTATTAGCGTTTTTCAACTCACCGACTTGTAACAAATTAATTAGGACAATTAATCCTTCTGCAAATAATCCAGCCAACTACATAAAAAAAATACCTTTTGTTCTGCCAACAAGCGAACAACTAAAACATATTGACAATACTGTAAGAGAAATAATTGACAGCATCAAAAAGACAGGTAGTTATGAAGGAAAATCAGAAACAGAATTAAACGAAATAATAAAAACAATTTACGGATTTTAACCAACGCATTTGGTGGCACATTTGTATTTTTTTTCCACGCACAGTCCAACCCAAAAAAAAAAAATCCAAAAGAGCCACCAAGCAACCGCATCAAGACAACTCAACTATGGTCAGACAAACCACGACAGAAAGAACACCAGCTTGTAACAGCACCTACAAAAAATTGGCGGCTTTGTGGTTAAATGAAGATTTGTGCTTCGTATCAAGTTTTGTGGTGGCAGACAGTTTTGTGCTCCGAAATCGCCAACTTCTTGTAGCTGCAAACCGTCAGGCTGTGAATTTACCCCACTTTTGCTCAAATTAACGCAATAACTCCTTTTCTATTCGCACAAAATTCGCTTGTAAGCGAGGCGGTTTTGG
>NZ_JAXCIA010000057.1:0-7158 GCF_035985025.1 Flavobacterium sp. PL11 | reverse complement strand
GGGGGTTCTATTTTGAAAATCACGATTTAAAGGCAATAAAGTCAATGGAATTAAGGAAATTTATTTAGTCCTAAAACGTTTAGGACAGGATTGATATTTTATAATAGAAAAATTCCTAATTATTAAGGATAGGGTTTTTCATCAGTTGATAAAATTGCATAACCATAATTGTCCGACCATCCTGATTTTAAAGTTAATAATTTTCTGGTATGCTTTTCTCTCAACATGCAAACTTTTTCTAAAATATTAATTGAACTATGTTTTCAAAATTCTTCCGACTTCGTATAAATTTTATGCTATGCTGTGCAAAGTCTATGTTTTAACAAGTCTCTTGACCTGTTTTGTGTGAAGTCTCCCGATTTCGTATAAATTTTTTGCTACGCTGTGCGGAGTCTCCCGACTTCGTGCGAATTCCAATGTGTAATTAAATCTCTACTTGTCAATATTCGTTGTATTTCGCAAAGTTATTCAAATTCAAAACATCAACAATGGGATTATCTACTTTTTCAATTTTCAATAATCCTTTGTCAGAAACATAATTGCTAGCGCTGAAGTAAATAGAATGCGAAGCTTTTTCAATAATTCCTGCACGAACGGGATTCAAATGAATATAATCCAACTTCGACCACGTAAAGTGGGTGCTATAAATTTCTTCTGGATGATTTCCATACCGCCAAAACTGGTAGTTTTTTTTCTAGAATGACTTTCGGTTGCTAATTTAAAACGTACTAGCATGCATTCTCTTCTACTCACTGGTTCTGGTTTTATTTTTTCTAAAATTTTATTTCTAGTAAATTTTTTAATCACGATAGCTATATGGACGCAACAAGTAAGATAAATCTCTATTGTCTGACTGCATCGCTAGGTGTGTGTGATTACTCATATTTACATATCCACACAAAAGCATACCTTTTTCTTCGATACAAAAATCTAGACATTCTATAATTATTTCTCTGTAATTTTTTCGTGTTTAAACATCAATCCAATTTACAACGGTAGCTGTAATAATATTGGGTAACGTTTAGTCTCTTATTTTGTATCCTTCTGACATATCTTTTTATTTAAAGATAATTGTTTTTTAAAATAGTTATATTATTGTATCTGTTTACAGTAGGATTAGGTGCGAAGTCTAGAAACTTAGCACAGCACGGGCTTTAATCAATGGCTTTTTTGAAATATTTTTTTCTTAGCCAAAATGAAACTCGCACTAACAAAATCAATGCAGGAACTTCTACTAAAGGACCAATTACTCCGGCAAATGCTTGTCCAGAATTCAGTCCGAAAACTGCAATAGCAACAGCAATTGCCAATTCAAAGTTATTACCTGTTGCTGTAAATGCAACCGAAGCTGTTTTGTCATATTCAGTACCCAATGCTTTAATAACGAAAAAGGAAATGAAGAACATTAAAATAAAATATATTAGTAACGGAATAGCAATTATCAAAACGTCCATTGGAATTTCTACGATTAATTCGCCTTTTAACGAGAACATTAATACAATCGTAAACAAAAGTGCAATTAAGGTCATTGGTGAAATAGTCGGAATGAATTTTTTAGTGTACCATTCTTCGCCTTTTAGTTTAACTAATAGTGATCTGCTCAATATTCCCATTACAAAAGGAATTCCTAAATAAATTGCTACACTTTCTGCAATGGTGACGATTGAAATATCTACAATAGCTCCTTCAAATCCGAAATATGGTGGAAGAACTGTTATAAAAAGCCAAGCATAAAAGCTGTATGCAAATACTTGAAAAATACTATTTAAGGCAACCAAACCTGCTCCATATTCGCTACTTCCTTCTGCGAGGTCGTTCCAAACCAAAACCATTGCGATACAACGAGCTAAACCAATTAAAATTAGTCCAACCATATATTCGGGATAATCTCGTAAAAATGTAATTGCTAAAACAAACATTAAAACGGGACCAATTATCCAATTTAGAATAAGTGAAATAGAAAGGATTTTTGTGTTTTTAAAAACCTTTGGTAGCGTTGAATAATTGACCTTTGCCAAAGGTGGATACATCATCAAAATCAAACCAACTGCAATCGGAATATTTGTTGTTCCGCCACTAAACGAGTTTATAATCTCAGGAAATGTTGGAATAAAATAACCAATTCCAACCCCAATAGCCATTGCAATAAAAATCCACAATGTTAGATTTCTATCCAAATAACTTAATTTTCTTGATGCCATTTTATGGGTTTAAAAATTTTTAGCAACAATTTCCATCTGGTGAACAACAAGGTTCATCATTTGATTCCGCTATATGAACTTTTGGCGCTTCTAAAGGAATTCCGCATTGATCTTGAGCCAAACAATCGGTTTGCTTAGTAGTGAGTAGGAAATCATTTCCATTGAAATCAAGTCCAAATTTACCAATGGTTTCTGCTTGATATTCTACTTCAATTTCTAAATCTCCTATTCCTAAAATTCTCTCTGAAAGTTCAATGATGTTTAATAGTTTTTCTGGATGCAAGCGATGGTCATAATCATTTGCGTTCCAAAGTTGAAAGTTTGCAACTTCTTCATTACGAACAATTCCTCCGCAATCAATAAAGTCCTTTGTGATTTTTCCAACTTCCGTGACGTGAAAGTGACTTGGTACTATTTCTCCATTTGGTAATTGAAAGGAAATTTTTTTTAATTCTCGTAGTTTGTTTTTAATTTCTGATAGTTTCATATTTTATTTATTACGATTAATGAGTTCAAATTTTTAACAACAATCTTTAGATTCAGGAATATCTTGATGTAAAAAGTGCAACATTGTTTCTTTCATTTTTGTCCAGTTCTCTAAGTTTATGCAATAACATACTCGTGTACCTTCCACGCTTCCTTTAATTAATCCTAGATGTTTAAGTTCCTTTAAATGCTGCGATATTGTAGGTTGAGCAAGTCCAATTTCATATACTAAATCGCCACAAACACAAGAGTTTATTTTAAATAAATGTTGTAATATAGAGACTCTGGCGGGATGTCCAAAAACCTTTGCAAAAAGTGCAATTTCATTTTGCTGTTCGGTAAACATTTCCGTTTTTGATAATCCCATTTTTATTTTATTTGTTCATTGCAATATTACGATAAATATTTTATTATTTTTAAAGTAATTTGTATTAATTTTTAAACAAGTTATTTTATTTTGTGAATTGGTTTTTATTTCAAAAAAAAATTACTTTAACGTTTGTAGAGCGGAAATTCAACTGAGCGTTTAAGTAGTGTGAATAAAAATTTTTAATTTATCCGAATAATTTTTGGCCTCTTATTTTATATCCCTCTTATATATCTTTTTATTTAAAGATAATTATTTTTTACGATAGTTAAATTATTGTTTTTGTTTGAAGTAGGAATAGGTTCGAAGTTAGGAGACTTCGCTAAGCATGGCGTAATTGCCACCTAAATTCTTATAATAATTGTACGATAACTCCAGAATTGTCAACGGCATGTCTTCGGTTCCAGCTTGACCGCCGTGAAGGAGTCAACCGTTCATTGTCCCGTCGCCGCTGCGAACGCAACAAAGCTTTTACTGTTAAAAGTTCGTGCTTGTTTTCCTGTCATTTTCTCATTGTTTAAAAGAGTAATTATATTGCGTAGTCACACAGGAAATTGAATTTCAATTAGGTTTTTTTTACAAAGTTCCAAGCTTCGATGCCAACCTTTTTAGCTTAGCTGGAATTTTGTTAAGAGGTAAAACAAAATCAATATAGCCCGCTGCCTGAGCGCTAAGCGGCATGTGTTTAACTTCGGCTGACATATCTTGAGCAAAGGTTGTCCCGCCGTATGCCTTGATTTGCTTGCAGCCTGCAGTTCCATCTCCATCATATCCGGAAAGAATGATGCCGACAGCACGTGAACCAATCGCAGTTGCCAGAGAAATAAAAAATAAATCTACTTGTTTGTTTCTGCCAGATCGAGGAGAAATTACTTTTAAGCTATGTTTTTCAAGGGTGAGATCAGCGTCGCTAGGAATTACGTAAACATGGTTCACAAGAATCGGCATAGCATCAGAAGCCAGAATTACTTGCATAGTCGTGTGCCGCTGTAATATTTTAGCTAACCGAGTATGAGCGGTGGGCAACAAATGAGAAATAATAACAAACGCCATACCAGTGTCAGGCGGCATTGCATCCAGCAGCGCCTTGTATGCGCTAAGCGCACCAGCAGAGCCACCAATCCCTACAATGAAAGAAGGTTGAATTTTTTTCATGGAACGTTAGTCGTTTTTTTCATTTGTAGCAGCATTTTTATCAATATCCTTTTTCCTATTGTTGCTTAATTTAGCTTTATCGTTATTTGGAATCAACATAATTCCATCATCGCTCAAAATAAATTTGTGCACATCGCCATCGTGATTAGTGCCACGAGACTTAACTATGAAAAGTTCACGAGTGCGTTTCATTCCCTCATTGTCTTCCACCATTCGCACAACAATCCAAGTGTCAATTAATGATGAAACTCCGATTTCGCCAGTAGTATTACTCTGAAAGTTTGTAGAAACCAGGCTTGTAAAAAAGGTAGTGATGCCTCTAGATTTAAAAAGGTCAATCATACGGGTAATCATCGATGCAACTTCACGCTCGTCGCCTTCTCCAACAAGACTAGTAAGTGGGTCAACTACCACCGCTTTTGGTTTAAAACTATCAACGAGTTTATAAACATTCAATAAATGCATCTCTAAACCCAAAAAGGATGGTCTGAGAGCCACAATTTTTAAGAGCCCTTTTTTGATCCATGGCGCAAAATCAATGCCGATAGATTTCATGTTTTGAGTAAGTTGCCCGGCTGATTCTTCATAAGAAAAGAGAAGACAGCGTTCCCCACGTTTACAACTTTCAATTGCGAATGCCGCTGAAAAGCTTGTTTTTCCGCAGCCTGCAGTGCCCGAAGCAAGTATGGTACTACCGATGGTGTACCCTTTTCCTACGAACAATTTATCTAACGATGGAATGCCTGTAGAAACCCTCTTGTCGGTGCCAGGTTGTGAAAGCCCTGCTGACGTAATGGGAATTACGGAAAGGCCTTTATCATCTATAACAAACGGATATTCACTTGTTCCATGACGTGACCCCCGATACTTAATTATGCGTACTCTACGGGTGGCAATTTGATCTTTAACTCTGTTATCCAAAAGAATAATGCAATCGAAGATGTACTCTTCCAGACCATGGCGTGTGTATGAACCGCTTTGTGCGGCCTCCCCTGTAAAGATTGCCGTTACTTTTTTTTCTTTAAGCCATCGGAAAAGCCTTTTTATCTCTAAGCGAAGAATGCCAAGATCTATAATACCTGCAAAGATAGATTCGATAGAATCTAAAACAACACGTTTGGCACCGATAGAATCAATAGCATCTTCCAAAAGAACGAATATTCCTTCCAAATTAAAGTCGGTTTCCTGAATGTCTTTGCGCTCCAAAATGACATGTTCGAGCACAATCTTTTTTTGCGACACAAGCGCTTTCAAATCCATATTGAGAGAAGCAACGTTTTTAAAGAGTTCTTCTTCGGTCTCTTCAAAGGACATGAGAACCCCTGGCTCTTGATAATCGGTTGCACCTTTGATTAGAAAATCAATACCAAATAGCGTTTTCCCAGAGCCTGCATTACCAGAAACCAACGTGGCTCCATTTTGCGGAAGCCCACCTTCAGTAATTTCGTCAAAACCTGTGATGCCAGTAGGGCATTTGAGTAATTTATTATGCTTACTCGTCATTTTTAACTTGATCATTTTTTTCATTTGATAGCCTTTTCATTTTTCTAAGATAGCGATTCATTAAACCATTTTAAATATAGTAAATTTATTCACACTTTCTATTTTGTTGTTTTAATCATTGTGTGTAGAACTGATCCATGTTTTCTCAATGAGCGACAGCATGGCTGTTAAAGTCAGTCAGTGAAAAAACTTTTGTTTTATTTACGTCAAATATAATATTTCGTAAATAAGAAAGAAAATTAGTATATTTATACAGACAACATACACACAGAACATCGCGTAAATAATTAAAAATAAGTATTTTGGAAGATAAAATTGCTTCGGATAATCCTCTCGATGCTTTGGAGCGTTTTATGTATACCTTTTCTATAAATTTAAGTAATACCATACTTTACTGTATAAAGAATGTCTCGTAAAAGACTATTGCATCAGCAGAACAACAAGACTGGAATTAAGCGAAGCGAATCATGAGAACCAAAAAAAAACAAATTTTAAAAAGGAGTAAATTGATCGCAACTAATATGCTGATGCAATAAAAAAAACAATAAACTACATCACCAAAGCAAAGAATTGTACTGCACACGTTAAGAATTGGAGCGAAGCGGAAATCATGAAGAAAAAAAAATAATTAAAAAAGACTGAATATATTAACGAACACATTTTTGGAACTATTAAACGGTCCCGAAGCTTCGGGAGGGTTACAATCACACCAATTTAACGGGACTCGAAAAAGTAAATGACGAACACAGTTTGATCATGTTAGTTTACAACATTAAACGCACAATGAATATTCTGAGCGTTCCCGATTTAATTGATAAAATCCAGCAATAGAATTACAACTACCCACCATGAGGGTATGCCTTGATCAAAGCGACTTTTTTAAGCTCTTATATCAGCTCAAAATCATCAAACAATTATTTCTATCTCCAAAAACCGACTCGCTTACAAGCGAATTTTGTGCGAATAGAAAAGGAGTTATTGACTTAATTTAAGCAAAAGCGGGGTAAATTCACAGCCTGACGGTTTGCAGCTACAAGAAGTTGCCAATGAAAGCGAACTGAGAACTTTCCACCAAGATAGATTTTATTCGTGAAGATTAACGTTCTCGCTACCAAATATTTGGCAATCTCTATTTAGCGTGTGTTGTGAGAAGTGTTTATGGTTTAACTCTAATTATTTTATTGTCTTTCAAAATAACAAGTTCGCTGTTCATTCTCTTTTTGAACTCGATTAATTTATCATAAACTTTATCCATTCCTTCCAATACTTTCGTTTGGTTCGGAGTCCTCTTATGTTTCTTCATTATAGTACTTTTTAAGTTTGTCAAATTTATTATCATCAAAGATATCAGTTTCAGAATCCAAAGTTTTTTCAGCAATCAAATTATGTTTGCCTTCCGAATTATCAAAGATCATAGCTTCGTCAACAATCGGAAGGTAAATTTCA
>NZ_JAXCIA010000056.1:0-7867 GCF_035985025.1 Flavobacterium sp. PL11 | reverse complement strand
TGATTGTGATAATGGGTACGAGCGGAACGCTCGTACTAGCACAAAGAATTCCTATAACGATAATAATTAAAAAAGTTGCTTTTTTGTCATTCCGATAGAGGAGGAATCTCAACACACAAGAGCAACAATCGAAGATTCTTCCTTCGTCAGAATGACAAAGTTGGAGAGTTAAAAGCCTAATTTAAAAACATAGCGCTCCCGCACTAGGTCTAAATATTGCAGCAAAAACAATAATTAAAAAAGCTGTTTTTTTGTCATTACCACAGGCGAAGCAATCTCAATAAACGAGAGCAACAAACAAAGATTCTTGCTTTGTCAGAATGACAAAGATGGAGAGTTAAAAGCCTAACTTAATGAATTGCACATGAACGAGACGCTCGCTCTACCTACAACTAACAAGTGCAATTATTTTAACTAATAATAGATTTGTTTTAAATATAAAAGGAAATAATTACAGATTGATTGTAAAAATCAGTTATGATTATCAAATGGTTTGGCTTTGTTTTATTGAAACGCACTCCGAATACGACAAGATTAAGGCTGTTAAAATCTAACTATTATGAATATAAAACCTATAAAAACCATAAAATAAGTACAATCAAGCTCTCGAAAGACCTATAACAATCTTTGATGCAAAATTGAATTCTCCAGAGGAGATGAATTAGAAGTACTTGGTATTTTAATTGACCGATATGAAAATGAAAATCTTCCAATTGGTTTGCCCGATTCTATAAAAGTAATTACATTCACAACGGAGCAGATGGGTTATTCTCAAACTGATTTAGCAAATATTATAGGACTGAAAAGTCGAGCTTATAAAATTTTAAATCGCAAAAGAAAGCTTTCTTTAGCTACGATAAGATAACTTCATGACAGATTTCATATCCCAATCGATAGCTTAATACAAGCTTATTAACATGTATCTCTCTGTAATTTTTATTAAACAATTAACTCTTTTGAGATACCTGAAACACTCGCATAAAATTGAAAATGAATCTTTTTGTTGTAATTTTGAATTTTCGACAATTTATTTTAAGAAAGATTTGCCAAAATTTATCTTAATCTAAGTAAAAGTCACAAAACTAAAAAAAACAAATTGCAAGCTGATGAATCTATCTAAATTATTCAAGGAATTCTATGAAAGTGAAAAAGCTGGAGGATTAATTTTACTTTTTGTAACTATTATTTCATTAGCATTAGCTAACTCGCCTATTCAGTCTAGTTATATTGGCTTTTGGCAATATGATATGGGCGGTCATAGCATTACGCATTGGATTAACGATGCACTAATGGCGGTATTCTTTTTGTTAATTGGATTAGAATTAGAACGTGAAATTTATAAAGGTGAACTCTCTGATATAAAGAATGCCTCCTTCCCAATTATAGGTGCAATGGGCGGCTTTATTATTCCTGCTACTATCTTTCTTTTATTTAATTATGGAACTGCTACACAATCAGGAGCGGGAATTCCAATGGCGACCGATATAGCTTTTGCAATTGGTATTTTATCGTTATTAGGAAATAGAGTTCCTGTATCATTAAAAATATTTTTAACAGCATTAGCTGTAATCGATGATTTGATTGCTATTATTGTCATTGCCATTTTTTACACAAAAACACTTGTATGGTCAAACTTATTGCTCGCCTTGGCAGTATTTGCGGTACTATTATTACTTAACCGACTCAAAGTTAAAAGTCTAATTCCATATCTTTTAGGCGGAGCTGTCATGTGGTTTTTTATGTATAATTCAGGAGTTCATGCCACAATTACAGGAGTATTATTAGCTTTTGCAATTCCGTTTGGTAACGGCGATGAAAAATCCACGTCTTATGTATTACAACACTTTTTACATAAGCCAGTTGCTTTTATAATCTTGCCTCTTTTCGCTATTGCAAATACAAGCATCGCCATAGGATCTGATTGGCAAAATGGTTTAGGGGAAGCAAATAGTATAGGAATCTTAGCTGGTTTAATCATTGGAAAACCGTTAGGGATTTTTGCCTTTGCTTTTACTGGGGCATTAATCGGGCTTTGCAAATTACCAAAAGACTTAAAATGGAAAAACATTATTGGTGTTGGATTTTTGGGAGGAATAGGATTTACTATGTCTATTTTTATTACGATACTCGCTTATGAAGATGTTGCACTGATCAATAGTTCCAAAATCGCAATTATCATTGCTTCAATTATTGCAGGATTTATAGGTTTTATGCTTTTAAAATTTACACTTAAACCAACTTTGCAAAAAGAAATTTAAGGTGTTATAATTTAAAAAAAACAATAACAAACTTAAATAAAAATATGGTTTAAAATCTTGTAAATAAGTTTTAAAACGACAACTAAAAAAAACGTCTAGAACTATTAAAAAAATCAAGTTCAGTTAAGTCTTAATGACATTGACTAAACTTGATTTTTCATAAAAATTCTATTAAAATATAAATTATTATTGTTTTCTTCTTCGATATAAGTGCGCAGCTGCTAATATTACACCTGCAAAAATTAATATAGAAAACCACCAAAACATAGGTAGTCCAAAGAATGAGTACGCATCTGTAGGCACTTTTACTGTATCAACCATAATAATATATTTTTACACAATTTACGTAATAATTATTAAACACTAGATTACAACTTCACATTTCGCAATCGTAAAGCATTAGCTATTACTGAAACCGAGCTAAAACTCATTGCCAAGGCTGCAATCATTGGTGAAAGCAATAGTCCGAAAAACGGATATAGAACCCCAGCTGCAATTGGAATACCAAGTACATTATAAAAGAACGCAAAAAACAAGTTTTGATTAATATTTTTCATAACGGCGTGACTTAGATTTTTGGCTTTAACAATTCCTTGTAAATCACCTTTTACTAGTGTAATTTTAGCACTCTCTATAGCTACATCAGTTCCAGTTCCCATTGCAATTCCTATATCGGCCTGCGCCAAAGCTGGAGCATCATTAATTCCGTCTCCTGCCATTGCAACAATTTTTCCTTCGGCTTGTAAGCGCTTAATTTCATTCAATTTGTCCTCTGGCAAACAACCTGCTTTAAATGATGTTAAATTTAATTCTTCAGCTACTGCTTTTGCTGTATTTTCGTTATCACCAGTAAGCATAATCACCTCAACACCTTGTGCAATTAACTCTTTTATAGCAGCTACACTTGTTTCTTTGATCGCATCGCTAATAGAAATAAAACCTAAAGCCAATTTATCAATTGCAATATATGAAACCGTTTTTCCCAACTTCTGTTCAGCAATGACTTTAGCTTCTAAATCGACTGAAATTGATGCTCCCACTTGCTCCATTAAACTTTTATTGCCAAATGACACTTTATTATAAGCAACAGTTCCAACGACTCCTTTCCCAGAAATAGCTTCAAAGTCATTTACTTCTATCAATGAAGCATCTTTTAATTTAGCGTATTGAACTACGGCTTGCGCCAAAGGATGCTCACTGTATTGATTTAATGAAGCACAATATTTTAATAATTCATTGTCCTTGTTATCTGTAGAAAACACTTTTTCAACAGAAGGTTTTCCTTCCGTAATTGTTCCTGTTTTATCGGTGATCAGAACATCTACTTTATTCATATTTTCTAAAGCTTCAGCATTTTTTATCAACACGCCACTATGCGCTCCTTTACCCACACCAACCATTACTGACATGGGTGTTGCTAAACCTAAAGCACACGGACAAGCAATGATTAAGACAGCAATCGCATTAATAAATCCATAAACTAATGCTGGCTCCGGGCCAAAATTTGCCCAAACGATAAAAGTTATAACAGATGCCAAGACCACTGTAGGTACAAAATATTTCGCAATTTTATCAGCTACTTTTTGGATAGGTGCTCTTGAGCGACTTGCAGAATTGACCATTTGAACAATTTGCGAAAGCAGAGTTTCTGAACCCACTTTTTCAGCAATCATTACAAATGATTTGTTTCCGTTTATGGTTCCCGCAATAACGACATCATTTATTTTTTTATCAACGGGAATTGGTTCACCCGAAATCATAGATTCATCAATCGTGCTTTCTCCAGTCGTAATTTTCCCATCAACAGGAACTTTATCTCCAGGTTTTACGCGCAATAAATCTCCTTTTTTAATGGCATGAATAGCAATCAATTTATCTTCACCATCAATGACTAAAGTTGCTTCGGTTGGTGCTAGTTTTAACAATTCTTTTATAGCACCACTCGTTCTACTATGTGCTTTGGCTTCTAACAATTGTCCTAATAATACTAACGTTAATATAACAGTCGTCGCTTCAAAGTATAAGTGAACCGTGCCATGATGTGTTTTAAATTCGTCAGGGAAAATATCAGGGAAAAACAAACCAATTAAACTAAATAAGAAAGCCACACTCGATCCAATACCTATTAATGTGAACATATTTAAGTTCCATGTCAAAATCGATTTCCAAGCGCGCACAAAAAATATCCAACATGCATAAAAAACAACTGGAAGTGATAATATTAATTGTACCCAATTCCATGTTTGCGTGTCTAGTATTTTTAGTAGCGGATTGTGAGGAATCATATCTGACATCGAAATAATGAAAATAGGCACTGTAAATAAAAGTGCTATTTTCATTTTGTGCCACAATTCATTATAGGCTTTATTTTCGGCACTGTCTTTTGGTTCTAGTGGAACTAAATCCATACCGCAAATAGGGCAAGATCCAGGATGGTCTTGTTCTATTTCTGGATGCATAGGGCAAGTGAATACTGTTTTTGCAGCTTCAAGGTCTGGTGCTTTGACTAAATCCATTCCGCACACGGGACAATCGCCTGGATCATCATAGACTTTTTCGCCTTCGCAAAACATAGGACAATAATATTTTCCAGCAGCATTTTTTGGTAATTCAACAACCACTTCTTCTACTGGTAATTTTAAATCATTTGGATTGAACACCTTGATAGAATATTTTCCTGCAGCAGTAAGTACTTCCTGAAATTGAGTCGTTTGCACAGGCTTTTGCATACTAATAGTGGCAACAGGAGGGTCTAAAGTAACCTTTGCCTCTATTCCTTCCATGACATTTAATGCTTTTTCTACTTTGGTTCGGCAACCATCGCAAAACATTCCCGTTATCGTATATTTATAAGTCATTATGATGTAGTATTTATTTCGTAAACAAAAATACTATTATCAATTACAAAAACACTTATACAATTCTGGTTCTGTTGTGCATCATTTATAGATTTTCGAGCGATTTCCTTTTTTGCTCTTTCGCATTTTTAAAACAAGTTGGTGTTAAACCAGTTACCTTTTTAAATTGTTTGCTTAAGTGTGATGGACTGCTATAATGAAGTTTAAATGCAATTTCGTTTAGTGACAACTCGTCATAAACAAGTAGTTCCTTTACTCTCTCTATTTTTTGGAATATATAATATTGTTCAATAGTAGTATTTTCTTGTTGCGAAAAAACACTACTAATATGACTGTAGTCTTGAACAATTGATGACACTATATAATCAGACAAATTAGTTGTGAAATGATTGTCATTAAAATAAACTAAATCAGTAATCAAATTTTTAACTTTTTCCACCACCCGACTTTTTTTATCATCGATGATCTCAAAACCTAAAGCCACTAATTTTTTATTTAGTAATTGCTCTTGATCTTTATTTAGATTTTCTAAAGTCGTTGCCGTTCCCAGTTCTACTAAAATAGGGTGAAGTCCAAACTTTTCTAGCTCAGACTCCACCATCATTATACAGCGACTGCAAACCATGTTCTTAATATAAAGCTTCATTTTTATTTAATAGTCTCCACTACTTCACCACACTTCAACATTTTAGAACCATAATATGGATTTAAAACTGCATTTTCTTTACTCAACCAGTGAGCGCCTTTTCCATCATTAGCCATTGGACAAAACTGATAATAAACGGCTGAATCATACTTAGCCACTTTTACCAAATCGTACATTTTTTTAGACAAAGACACAAAAAGTACTCTTTGTGATTTTATGTCTTCAGTAGCAGCGATACCTTTGGCATCAGCCATGACGTTTTTCATTACTTTCATCCAAACTCTATGAACATCTTTATTAAGTTCATTCATCTTTACTTTATTTAGCGAAGCAGATAGTAATTTTGCTTTAGCTGCAGCCGATACTCCATCGGTTTTTACTAATTCATCTTTTAATAAAAAGTAATTTGTAAAAACTGTATTTAGGTTTTTATCAGCTAGATCGATACCAGATGAATAATCTAACGAATGAACTAATTGTACTTGTAAATTTAGCTCTTTTGACTGGTTGTAATTCACAATTGCATTTGCATTTGAGATTGAAATCAATACTAAAAGCACTGCCATTGTATTCTTAAATTTTTTCATTTTTATAAAGTTTTTAGGGTACAATTTTATTGCGGAAATTTAATTTAACTAAATCAATTTTAAAATATGGTTGCGTTTAAATTTAGTGAATTAATATGGGTTAGCTCTGTTAAGACAATTGAATTTACTTTCCAATTCATTTTATTTTTTCGATGACAAAAAAACATTGAATTTAAGTAGAAAATTAAATATTTCTCGATTGCAAACTTTAAAATTAACTACTTTTTTACTCCTAATATGGCGTTCATCAACGACTGCGAAATCGATAATATTATACTAAATAATAGCGCAGTCCAGAACGAATCAACGCTAAATCCGCCTACAATATTGGTACATAATAAAATTAAAAGGGCATTAATAACTAATAAAAACAGACCCAGTGTAAGAATAGTAACTGGCAGTGTAAAAATCACTAAGATAGGTTTGATAAAAATATTTAGTAGACCAAGTACAATGGCAACAAATAAAGCAGTTGTAAAAGTTGCCACATGAACTCCAGGCATTATGTTGGCAATAATAATTACTAATATTGCTGTAACTAAGATTTTGATAAGTAATTTCATTTCTGCTCTTTTAATTTTTAATAAATGTAGTAAAATAACTAGTCTAAAGGCAAGTCGATAAAAGATATTACTTTTTGATAAAATTCAGCTGGGTTTTCAGCATGAAGCCAATGACCAGCATTTTCAATTGTTGCTATACTTGAATTAGGAAAATGCTTTTTTATATTCTCGAAATCACTGTCAAGAATATATTTTGAATTTCCACCACGAATAAACAACGTTGGCTTATCAAATACTAAATCATCAGGAAGCGCAACTCCTATTTCGTCCATTGAATGATTGAAAACCGCTAAGTTAAAGCGAAAGGCTAATTGACCTGGCTCAAGCCAATATAAATTTTTCATCAGGAATTGGCGTGTACCAAAATCAGAAATAAAATTTTTTAAAATTACTTCCACGTCAGATCGACTAGGTTTGATTGAAAAATCAACGGTATTCAATCCCGCCAAAATATCTTGATGATGCTGCGGATAAAATTTTGGACCTATATCAGCAACAATCAATTTATTTAGCAATGCTGGATGTCTAGCTGCTAATAGCATCGCTACTTTACCACCCATAGAATGACCTATTATTAAAACCTTTTTCAGTTTTTGAAATTGACAGTACTCAAAAATGTCTTGCGCCATAATATCATAACTAAACTCATCTGATTGTAAACTTCGACCGTGGTTACGCAAATCAAGTGTGTGTACTTCAAAAGTACTTGCAAATTGTGTGGCTAGTGTCTTCCAGTTATCAGACATTCCTAAAAATCCGTGAAGGATTAGTAGAGGCTGACCAGAACCTTCTATTTTTGAATATAACATTTAATTGTAGATTGAAGAGTAACGATTTGAAATTACAGACATAAATAAGTTTTTTGAGGTCAGTAGTTACGAACATATAATTTTAGATTGATATATTTTTTCTGACTTGACCATTCTGACTATCAAATTATTAAATATTGTTTCTT
>NZ_JAXCIA010000055.1:0-8525 GCF_035985025.1 Flavobacterium sp. PL11 | reverse complement strand
TTAGTTTAAAACTGCTTTTCAATATTTAAGTAAGAACGTATGCGCTTGTTGCGGGTGCAAAAGTAGTGCGTTTATTCGCTTCTACAAGCTTTTTATCAAAGTATTTTCTGATTTGTGGAAGATTGCTTTTAAGTAACTGTAAACATGAAGTTTGAAGGGAATATTATTATTTGATTTTTATGTACTACCGCTTTTAATTTTACAAATCCCCTTAGTATATATCTAAAACGACGTTCTCATCTTCTTTTGGGGATGTTGATTGTTTTCATAATATTGAATTCACATTGCGTATTTCGTTATTATATAAATGTAACTGAATATAATAATTCTACTAACTACTAGTGCAGTAGACGAATATTGATATCTGAATAAAAATTGGGAAATTGTGGAATTATATAATTACAACTGCAAGGTACGATCACACTTTATATTAATATCTAATTACACGATTGAAATTATAGTCTACCTTATGAACATCGATAAATGAACCGCGGTTATATACTATCGCGGTTGAGACCTCGAGTTAAGTTTATATCCTATGATTATTTACAAAGCCTACTTGAGCGCAATTAGAATTTGAATCGTTATTACAATGGTTTGAACTTTAAATAATCCTACTACTCAAATCGCAAACTATATTTACATTTTATCATTGTGATTGTGGACTTACGTTTTATATATAAGAGAAATTGTAATTTGAATCAAAATTGTTATCACAGAGATTTTATATGATGGTAGTATTAAAAGCCTAGTTTAAGTTTATACATAAATAGTGTGCGTTTTAAAATCGCATGTTATGTTTACGAGTATCGCTAATTTATTGATTTATTCTAAAATCTTTATTCAAGCTTCGAATCAATCCTAAGATATTTTAAATTGATACAATTCAAATTAACTTGCTTCTTCTTTAGATGACTTTAAAACAAAAAACCCCAGACATAAGTCTGGGGTTTTGGAGCGAAAGACGAGGCTCGAACTCGCGACAACCAGCTTGGAAGGCTGGAGCTCTACCAACTGAGCTACTTTCGCATTATTACTATTTTTTATTTAAATTAAGCTTTAAAACTTAGAGCGAAAGACGAGGCTCGAACTCGCGACAACCAGCTTGGAAGGCTGGAGCTCTACCAACTGAGCTACTTTCGCATTAATGACGGTGCAAATATAAATAATAAGTTTGCTTGAATGCAAGTTTTTTTTTAAAAAATCTCAAACTTGCGATACCAATAATATTCAAAAAAGTAATTTATAGTTGTAAAGAATTTAAACTGAAATTATTATACATTTATAAATTCAAAAATAATTTAAAAAAAGTATGTACTTTATAAAAAACATAACTGCTTTAGAAACATTTTTAGTCCGTCATCCAGTACTTCGAACGGATAAACCAATTGAAGACTGTCATTTCGATGGTGACAATTTAGAAAGCACTATTCATTTCGGATTGTATTTTGAGAACACTATAGTTGGAGTTATTTCCTTATTCGAGGCAAAAAATGTTTTATTTGATCACAAAAAGCAAAATCAAATTCGAGGAATGGCGGTTTTAAAAGAATACCAAAAACAAGGTTTTGGTGAAAAATTAGTTAAATATGCTGAATCACACTGTATTCAAAGAGCAAAAAACTTAATTTGGTTTAATGCAAGGAAAGAAGCAATTAGTTTTTATCAAAAAATGGGATACAAACCTATAGGTGAATTTTTCGAAATACCTGAAATAGGATTACATATTCAAATGTTTAAAATTTTAGATCAACAATAATTTATCTTTAAGTAATATTAAATAAATAAATCTATGATGTGGATTCAGTTCCAAATTTAGCAACTCTCGAAGGGTGATAAATAAAGAAACAAGATTTATCTTTTATTGTAGTTATAATATCTTTAGATAATGCAACAGGAACTGCAGGACATCCCTGACTTCTTCCTAATCTATTATTGTTTTTGATAAATGATTCTGAAACATAATCAGCCGCATGCATAACGACACCTCTTGCTCTTGCATTATCATTTATTCCTTTTTCTAATCCATCTAACCTAAGAGACATTCCATGTTTACCATTATAGATTTCTCCAGTTGTATAAAATCCTAAACTGCTTTTAAAAGATTCATTAGCATTAGAAAAATTAGAGGCAAATTCTTGTCCAGTATTTCTGCCGTGAGAAACTAAAGAGTTAAATAAAATATCTCCAGTAAGAATATTAATCACCCATAGTCTTTTAGTGTTAGAGGACATACTAAAATCGATAATTGTCAATATATCTTTCTTAATTAAACCTTTTTCTTTTAAAGAATAATACCCTTTCAAAGCTGATGCAAAACTTTCTAATTTTGGCAATGCATATTTATTGGAATGCAAATTATTATAAGCAATTTCTATTTTGGAGTTTAGCGCTGGTTTTATTATCGTAACATAGTGATTTGGCTTTACTAATTCTGATTTTAAATGTGATGAATTATTGACATTAAAAAATGCTAAAAAAATAAAAAGTGAGGGGATTAAATTATAAATCATTGATTTTCTTTTAGTTTAAAATTTAATTAGTTTGCAAAAATACAGTTATAAACAAAGCAGTGAGACCGTTTAACAAAAGTTTATTGTTTTTATAACGTTTAAAATTAGAAAATATTGAGATAAGATTATAAAATTTCAACATAACATTAAAAGATTAAGATCCTGTTAAACCTCCGTTGAATACATGTAGTGTCAGATTTTGAATTTTTTTAAAACGCTTACTATCCTTTATTCATTATTAAATTTTTGAATTAATATCTCTTACTTAAATTACTAAACAATTAAAGCTTTTACAATAGCATCCGAAAAAAAATGGTTTAAAATTGTAAACTTGCACGCATGTATAATTCTATAAGTTTAACAAATTAGAGTCAAATTGTAACATTCCTTACAATAAAGAGTCTATTAGAAAAAACAAAAGATTAATTGTATCACGAACTGTAACAGGTAATGCGTTTTTAATATTTATCATCATTCAAACATTGTTCAATGAATAAAGTTCTACTAATTGGGTTGCTTCTACTTTCCTTTTTTGGCTATAGCCAAAAAAAAACACTAAAAACTATATTTATCTCTGAAAAAATTGAGATTGATGGTAAATTGGATGAGTCAATTTGGCAATCAGCTCCAATAGCAACTGATTTTATTATGTTTGAACCTGATAATGGCAAAGTGATGCCTAATAACAAGAAAACAGAAGTAAGAGTATTGTACGACAATGATGCTATTTATATTGGTGCACTACTAAATGATGACAAACCAGATAAAATATTAACCGAAATTACACAAAGGGATGAATTTGGAACCGCAGATTTGTTTGGTGTTTTTATAAATGGTTATAATGATGGGCAGCAAGATTTTCAATTTTTTGTGAATGCAGCCGATGGCCAAGCAGATTGCATCACCACCGATGCTAATGGCGAAGATTATTCCTGGGATGCGGTGTGGAGAAGTAAAGCCGTTATTACAGATAAAGGTTGGGTAGTAGAAATGCGAATTCCTTATGCAGCAATACGTTTTTCCAATGAAAGTAAGCAAACTTGGGGAATAAACTTTTTTAGAGAAATTAGGAGAGACCGTCAAAAATATACTTGGAACTTTATCGATTCTAAACTGGGTACTTTCACGCAGCAATCTGGAACTTTAGAAGGAATTGCAAATATTAAAACTCCTACCCGACTCTTTTTACTTCCTTATTCTTCTTTTTATGCTACTGCAAATGCTACTCAAAAAACGTACGGAACTTTAAAAGGTGGACTAGATTTAAAATACGGAATTAATGATGCTTTTACATTAGACATGATTCTTATTCCCGACTTTGGGCAGACCAAATACGATGATCAAATACTAAATTTAGGACCTTTTGAACAGCAGTTTAATGAAAATAGAGCGTTTTTTACAGAGGGAACAGATTTGTTTAGTAAGGGTGATTTACTTTATTCGAGACGTATTGGCGGAAGCCCATCAGTCAAAACAAATAAAATAGCAATAACAATTAATGAAGAAGTAGAGGAATATCCCGTTAATGTCAATTTAGTCAATGCATTAAAAGTGACTGGGCGTACAAAAAATGGATTAGGAATTGGGATTTTAAATGCAGTTACTGAAAAAACTACTGCTACAGTTCGTAATAAAGTAACTCAAAATTCGCGACGCATAGTAGTTGAGCCATTAGCTAATTATAACGTTCTAGTATTAGATCAGCGCTTTGGAAAAAACTCTTCAATTGCATTTGTGAATACTAATGTGACTAGGAATGGTGGTTTTAGAGATGGAAATGCAACTGCATTAGTTTGGGATTTAAACACTAAAAAAAACACTTATAGTCTTACTGGTGATTTTAAATATAGTTATGTTAATGCTGAAAAAGATAAAAAGGGAGTTAATTCTCAATTAAATTTTTCTGAAACTAGTGGGAAATTTCGCTATGGTATTGGAGCCGATATTATTACTAAAGAGTACGACAATAATGATTTAGGTATAAATTTTGAAACTAATTACTTTAGTTTTTATGGCAATACTAGTTATAGAATTTTAAACCCGACTAAGTATTTTAACAGTTTTAATGCACGAATTAATGCATATTCTCAGTTCCAGAAAGAAACTGGAAAACTTCAGTCTGGTAATATAAATATCCAGATTAATTCGAAAGACAAAAAAAATATTTATTATGGATTAGGAATCGATGCTAATCCTATACAAACATTTGATTATTATGAGCCACAAACTATGGGTAGATATGTATTATTACCCTCAAAAATTAGTGGCTTTATATATGTTTCTACTAATTACAATAAGAGCTTTGCTATTGATTTTAATCCATCCTTTACGGCATTTGATGAAGAAAAAAGAAATTCTTACGGATTTGAAATTGGCCCTCGATACCGTTTCAGCGATAAATTATCACTCATTTACACGTTCAATTTTTTAAGACAGAATAATAATAAGGGTTACATTGACAGTATCAAGGAAGATTTAAATCCAGAAACACCAAATTTGATCATTTTTGCCAATCGAAATGTAATTACGTATTCCAATGCATTATCAGGAAAATATGCTGTAAATAGCAAGATGTCTTTTAACCTTTCGGTTAGGCATTATTGGTCCTATGCGGAAAACAAAAACATTTTGTCCTTACAGGAAAATGGCAGTTTAGCTAATTATACTCAATATTCCAGTAATAAAAATTCTAGCTTTTATTCTTGGAATGCAGATTTATCATATTCTTGGTGGTTTGCGCCTGGAAGCCAACTATCGCTTTTGTATAGAAATAATGCTGGCTCTTTTGAAAGTAATATTAACAAAGATTTTCAAAATAATGTTACTAAATTGTTGACAAACGATGCGCTAAATCATGTTTTATCAATAAGTGTGCGTTACTTCATAGATTATAATCAAATTAAAAATAAATTCTAATTGTTACATAATGTAGAACTCACTTAACAATTGTTAATTTTATTGTCTCTCTACCTTTTATAAAAGCTTTATCTTTGTTTAAAACAAATTTGCGATGAATAAAAAAGTAATTTTAATGATTTTAGACGGTTGGGGCAACTCTCCTGACCCAAAAGTTTCTGCTATAGATAATGCCAAGATTCCTTTTATAAACAGTTTATATAAAAATTATCCAAGTGCACAACTTCGTACTGATGGTTTAAATGTGGGATTACCCGAAGGACAAATGGGTAACAGCGAAGTGGGACACATGAACTTGGGTGCTGGTCGAATTATTTATCAAGATCTGGCTAAAATTAATTTGGCTGTAGCCAATAACACGCTGGCTAAAGAACCTGTTTTAATTGATGCCTTTAATTATGCAAAAATAAAAAATAAAAAAGTACACTTTTTAGGACTGGTTTCTGATGGTGGTGTTCATTCTCATACTTCGCATTTACGAGGTTTGATTGATGCAACACAACAGTATGGATTAGATAAGGTTTTTATTCATGCTTTTACAGATGGTCGTGATGTAGATCCAAAATCAGGAATACATTATATTCAAGATTTGCAAGACTATATTGGTAATACTACTGTAAAATTGGCTTCAATTATAGGGCGGTATTATGCAATGGATAGAGATAAACGCTGGGAAAGAATTAAATTAGCTTATGATTTAATCGTAAATGCAATAGGTACACATTCTACAGATGCTGTGGCTTCTATTGAAGCTAGTTATGAAGTTAATGTGACAGATGAATTTATTCACCCAATATTAATGACAGATGAAAATGATAAATCACTTGCCACTATTGAAGAGGATGACTTAGTGATTTTCTTTAATTTTAGAACCGATAGAGGACGCGAATTAACAGAAGCACTTTCGCAACGAGATTTCCATGAGCAAAATATGCACAAACTTAATTTGTATTATGTGACTTTGACAAATTATGATGAAACCTATACTAATGTAAAAGTGGTCTATAATAAGGATAACATTACTGAAACCCTTGGTGAAGTATTAGAAAAAGCACACAAAAAGCAAATCAGAATTGCTGAAACGGAAAAATATCCCCATGTCACCTTCTTCTTTTCTGGTGGCCGAGAATTACCATTTATAGGCGAAAGTAGGATATTAAAAAATTCACCAAAAGTGGCTACGTACGACTTACAACCAGAGATGAGTGCCTTTGCTTTGACAGAAGCACTAATTCCTGAACTAGATAAAGGAGAAGTAGATTTTGTTTGCCTTAACTTTGCTAACGGAGATATGGTAGGACACACAGGCGTTATGAGTGCGGCTATACAAGCATGTGAAGCTATTGATAAATGCGTAGAAAAAGTGATTACCGCCGCGTTAGCTAACAATTACACAACAATTGTAATTGCAGATCATGGAAACTGTGAAACAATGATCAATTCAGATGGCAGTCCTAATACGGCTCATACCACAAATCCAGTTCCAATTATTTTAGTAGATAAAGATATAAAAGAAATTCACGATGGTGTATTAGGAGATATTGCTCCAACTATTTTACAATTAATGGGAGTAGAAAAACCAGAGGTTATGACTTGTAATTCTTTACTATAAACTTAATAGTTATAAAATGCTGTCTCACAAGGGCAGCATTTTTTTCTTAGTTTGATTGTAAATAAAAATGAGTACAAAATGAAATGTATTATCGTTTTACACTATTGAACAATCACAAATCAAATAAATTGTTCAACAAAATAAATAATAAGCCCTACAAATCCACCCACAACTGAACCATTAATTCTAATAAATTGAAGATCCTTACCTACTTCTAACTCTAATTTATCAGCAATTTCTTTTTTATCCCAGCTTTGAACCGAGCTTGCAATCAATTCACCTATTGCTTTTTTGTTTTTTAATAATACATTTAATAAATCAATTTTTATAAAATTATTTATTTTGGTCGTTAGCGCTAAGTCATCTTGAATAGTAATAGCAAAATTAATGATCATTTGAGTAAGGTTTGATTTAATTTGGGACGCCTCTCCTTTTTCTAAATCATCATTGACAGCATCTTTTATCTCTTGCCAAATCGAACCAATATAATCTTGAACCTCACTTTTCTGAGTAAATTCAGTAACTAAATTACTTATTTTCTGTTGCATTTCTGGTGAACTTTTTAATTCCTCAATATAGTCGAGAAAATACTTATTAACCCTTTGACGGATTGAGCTATCCTCTTCTTTTGCCATTTCAATAAATTCATAAAGTCCAGCAAATACGCCATTGGCAATTTTTTTATCAGCAACGCCTAATGTGTACCAGGGTGTGGCTGTTTTTACTCTTTCGTCAATTTCCTCTTTACTTGCTTGGAGTTCAGATGCAAGAACCGTCAAAACATTTGTTATCAATTGAGCCAGCTTATCACTTTTTGACAGGGATTCTAAACCAATTGCAACCCATTGTCCAAAATTTAATTGCTGCATTTTATTTTCAAATTGTTTTTGGATAAAGTGTTGCACATCAGCATCGTCGATAGTTTTTAATATACCTGGAATTACATTTTCAACAACTAATGAAGCTACAGTAGTAGCATTTTTCTTTGATTTTAGCCAAGCTGTTGCTTTTGTAGCAAAGTCAAATTCATCTATTTTAATTTCTAATTTCTCTTTAATCAAAAATTCATCCGATACAAAACTCCCTAAATTTCGACCAATATCATCTTTATTGTTTGGAATTAACGCTGTATGCGGAATTGGAATCCCTAATGGGTGCTTAAACAATGCTACCACTGCAAACCAATCGGCAATTCCACCTACCATTGCCGCTTCACTAATGGCTTTAAGCCAAGCAATTTCATAATGATGTGCTACAAAGAATAGGACAACAGCAAGTATCAAGACACTCAAGGCGAGATTTTTCATCTTTCCTAAGTTCGCTTTTTTCGTCTTGTTAGTGTCTATCGTGTTCATTTAATTGATTTTTTGAAATATACTAATTTATTACTTGGCGGATTCAAGTCATAAATGCAACTTTTTGCTGATTTATCAATTTATGTAAATATACTTGGTTTGGTGTTTTAAAACCAAATCTTTTTCTCG
>NZ_JAXCIA010000054.1:0-8735 GCF_035985025.1 Flavobacterium sp. PL11 | reverse complement strand
GAAAATTAACATTGAAGTCAATGGGAATAAATGATGGATTTTTGCTTATTTAATATAAGGAAGGCGAAATTTGAAATGAAAATTTTAGATTTGATAATCTATTCGAGATGAAAGATAAGCGATAAATGATAAGCACTAAGAGATAATCGATAAATGATAAGTGAGACGCGATAAATCGCGTCTGTACGAATATAAAATTAATTATTTAAAGGCTATAAATTAAAAAAAATATTGGAATATGGAAAAATTTCAAAATAAATATCGCATTCCATCAGCGCGATTATTAAATTGGGATTACGGTGCTAATGGTGCATATTTTATTACGATATGCACACATAAAATGCAATGTTTTTTTGGCGAAATAGTAGAGACGCCGATTTATCGCGTCTCTCTCGATGTGAGCAACAAAATTTGCAGTAAAATTTGTGACAAAAGTGGCTATAAAAAGAAAATTAACATTGAAGTCAATGGGAATAAATGATGGATTTTTGCTTATTTAATATAAGGAAGGCGAAATTTGAAATGAAAATTTTAGATTTGATTATCGATTCGAGATGAAAGATAAGCGATAAGCACTAAGTGATAATCGATAAATGATAAGTGAGACGCGATAAATCGCGTCTGTACGAATATAAAATTAATTATTTAAAGGTTATAAATTAAAAAAAATATTGGAATATGGAAAAATTTCAAAATAAATATCGCATTCCATCAGCGCGATTATTAAATTGGGATTACGGTGCTAATGGTGCATATTTTATTACGATATGCACACATAAAATGCAATGTTTTTTTGGCGAAATAGTAGAGACGCCGATTTATCGCGTCTCTCTCGATGTGAGCAACAAAATTCACAGTAAAATTTGTGACAAAAGTGGCAATGAAAAGAAAATTAGCATTAAAGCCATGGGAATAAATGATGGATTTTTGCTTATTTAATATAAGGAAGGCGAAATTTGAAATAAAAATTTTAGATTTGATTATCGATTCGAGATGAAAGATAAGCGATAAGCACTAAGTGATAATCGATAAATGATAAGTGAGACGCGATAAATCGCGTCTGTACGAATATAAAATTAATTATTTAAAGGCTATAAATTAAAAAAAATATTGGAATATGGAAAAATTTCAAAATAAATATCGCATTCCATCAGCGCGATTATTAAATTGGGATTACGGTGCTAATGGTGCATATTTTATTACGATATGCACACATAAAATGCAATGTTTTTTTGGCGAAATAGTAGAGACGCGATTAATCGCGTCTGCCACTGATAAAGAGGAAACACGATTAATCGCGTCTGCCACTGATAACGAGGAAACACGATTAATCGCGTCTGCCATTGATAACGAGGAAACACGATTTATCGCGTCTGCCACTGATAACGAGGAAACACGACTTATCGCGTCTGTCACTGATAACGAGGAAACACGACTTATCGCGTCTGCCATTGATAACGAGGAAACACGAATTATCGCGTCTGCCACTGATAACGAGGAAACACGATTTATCGCGTCTGTCACTGATAACGAGGAAACACGAATTATCGCGTCTGTCACTGATAACGAGGAAACACGATTTATCGCGTCTGCCATTGATAACGAGGAAACACGATTTATCGCGTCTGCCACTGATAACGAGGAAACGCGATTTAACGCGCTTGTTAGCGATAATGAAGAAACGCAAGCTGCCGATAATCGCGCCGAGTTACAATATCAAATGCAGTTAAATGAATTGGGAAAAATTGCAGATGACAATTGGGCGAAAATACCCAATGAATTTCCATATATTGAATTAGCAAATTTTCAGATAATGCCCAATCACATGCATGGGATCTTAATAATTTCAAAAGATGGTTTTGATGAAAGCGTAGAGCCGCAATTAAATGCTTTTGTTCCGAATACCAGAGCGACGCGATTAATCGCGTCTGTACTGCGAGATAATGGAAAAAATCGCAATGATCAAATAAATCCTAATTCCTGTAATCCCGATATTTCTGAAATAATTAAAAATGAGGGCGGCATCACGGGCAATCATAATCCGATGTTGCAAGAAAACATATCTCGTATTATTAGATGGTATAAAGGAAAATGTAGTTTTGAAATGCGAAAAATTAATCCTGATTTTAAGTGGCACCCTCGGTTTCACGACCATATTATTCGAAATTCAGCTGAATTTGAGCGAATTCAAAATTATATAGGTCAAAACCCTGCAAAATGGTCAGCAGATAAATTTTATAAATAAAATTATGAGCCATCAATCTGAAGCACAATTAGAAAACAACCTAATCCAGCAATTGCGGGCTTTAGGTTATGCATCTGCAAAAATTCAGGATGGCGATGTGTTGATCGCTAACTTGAAAAGTCAACTAGAATTGTTTAACCAAACTAGCTTTAGTACAAAGGAGTTTGATGCCGTTTTGAATCATTTAGCCAAAGGCAGTGTATTCGAAAAAGCCAAAACCCTACGCGACCGTTTTCAATTAAATAAAGAAGATGGAACTTCGTTTTATGTTCAGTTTTTTAATAGTGAAGATACAACTGCTAATTTATACCAAGTTACCAATCAAGTAAGCTTAGAAGGCAGCTATAAAAACCGTTATGATGTGACGCTTTTAGTCAACGGTTTGCCCTTGGTACAAATTGAACTAAAGCGTTCAGGCACTGAAATAAAAGAAGCTTTTAACCAAATCAATCGGTATCAAAAACATTCGTTTTGGAGCACCGATGGTTTGTTTCAATACGTACAACTTTTTGTGATTAGCAATGGCGTAAACACCAAATATTTGGCAAATAACGAAATGCAATCGGTTAAGCAAACGTTCTTTTGGGCGGATGCCAATAATAAAAACATCACTGAATTAGTCGCTTTTGCGAAAGCGTTTTTAAACCCAACACATTTGGGAAAAATGATCGCGCATTATATTGTGATCAATGAAACGCACAAAGTGATGATAGTGCTTCGTCCGTACCAATATTTTGCTACCGAAGCGATTATTCAGCAAGTCACGCACACGAGTGACAACGCCTATATTTGGCACACCACAGGTTCGGGTAAAACCTTAACCTCTTTCAAAGCCAGTCAGATTGTGATGGATTTGCCGGACGTGTACAAAGTGGTTTTTGTTGTAGATAGAAAGGATTTGGATTTTCAAACCATGAATGAATTCAACGCCTTTAAGAAAGATAGCGTTGATGTGACTGATAATACACAATCGTTAGTAAGGCAACTGACTGATAACACCAAACTAGTTTTAACCACGATTCAGAAATTAAACAATGCCGTATCGGACCGTTTTAAAAACAGTATTGAACCGTTGCGCCATAAGAAAATCGTTTTTATTTTTGATGAATGCCATCGCTCGCAATTTGGGGAAACCCACGAACGCATCACGAAATTTTTTGATAAAAGTCAGCTGATTGGTTTTACTGGTACGCCCATTTTTGCGGAAAACGCTTCTAAAAATGACAAAGGAAAACGCACCACCAAAGATTTATTTGGCGATTGCTTGCATAAATACGTGATAACCGATGCGATTCGGGATCAAAACGTATTGCGTTTTGGGATTGAATATGTTGGGAAATACAAGAACAAAAGCAAAGCTTTCATTGATATTGAAGTAGAAGTTATTGACAAGCAAGAAGTATTGGATTCGCCAAAGCGCATCGAGAAAATTGTAGATTACATTATTGCGTACCACGATCATAAAACGTTTAATAAACAATATTCGGCATTGTTGACGGTAAGCAGTATTGAAAATGCAGTGCAGTATTACGATCTGTTCCAAGAAAAGAAAGAAGCTGGATTGCACGATTTGCGTATTGCGACTATTTTTACCTATGGCGCCAATGAAGATTCAGATGATGCGCAAGATTTTCTACCTGCCGATTATGATTCGGATTTTGATATGGCCGCAGAAGCACCAAGCCAATATTTATCCAGACACAGCCGTGATAAACTAGAAACGTATATTGGGCATTACAACCAAATGTACAATGGTAGTTTTACGACCAAAGATTCCAAATTATTCGAATCCTATTTTAAAGATATTAGCAAGCGATTGAAAGATCGGGAGCGAAAAAACTTCAATGACAAGAGAGACCGTTTGGATATTGTCATTGTCGTAAACATGATGCTTACTGGTTTTGATGCCAAAAAGGTGAATACGTTGTACGTAGATAAAAACTTGAAGCAACACGGATTAATTCAAGCCTATTCGAGAACTAACAGAATATTAGGCGAACAGAAATCACAAGGAAACATTCTATCGTTTAGAAACCTCAAGAAAGCTACCGATGATGCGATTACCTTATTTTCAAACAAAGATGCGATAGATGTAGTTACGTTGGCAAATTATGAAAAAATTGCAGAGAAATTCGAAGAAGCGTTAGAAGCGTTACGAGACATCACGCCAACGTATCAAAGTGTAAACGATTTAGAAACCGAAGAAGCCGAAGCCTTGTTTGTACAAGCCTTCCGGAAACTGTTGCGAAACATGAATGTGTTGCAATCCTACACTGATTTTGACTGGGAAGACATTGCAATCGACGAGCAAGAATTTGAAGATTACAAAAGCAAATACTTGGACTTGTATGAGAAAGTCAAGCGAGACAGTGAGGTTCAAAAAACATCGATCCTAGATGATATTGATTTTGAATTGGAATTGATACACAGGGATAAAATAGGCGTTGCTTATATTCTGAAATTATTATCACAATTAAAAGGCGCCAACACCTCGGAAGCCAAAGCGCAACGAAAAGCCATAATCGATTTATTAGGTGGAGACATTAAACTAAGGAGCAAACGCGAATTGATCCAGAAATTCATTGACGAAAACATGCCATTTATTAAAGACGGTGATGACATCGAAGAGGAATTCGAAAAATACTGGCAAGAGCAAAAAGTTTTAGCCTTGGGAAAACTCTGCGAAGAAGAACAGCTGGACAAAGCCCAGTTCAAAGCCTTAATTGATGCGTACATCTACAGCGGCCGAGAGCCCATAAAAGACGAGGTTTTTCAATGCTTAGATAATAGACCAAGTATTTTGCAAGCAAGAGTGATAGGGGATAGGATTATTGCAAAAATGAAAGAGTTTGTGGAGTTGTTTGAGAAGGGGATGGTGGCTTAGAGTGTAATATGATATTGCAGTACGTTTTGAGATAGACTTTGCAGGGGGAAGAAGTTGTTTAATTTAATATGTCACTGATAATGAAGAACAAAGTAGGTCTTAGACCAGAATACCCACATAGACCAAAACTTGAAGAGCTAAATGAAACAAATGTCTTTAAATTGATTTATCGAAGTAAATATTTTATTTGTTGTTCAATACTTTACTATTATTGGATGTATTATGAAAATGATTTTGATTCAATTAATATTTTCTATTTTATTATTGGTTTTTATACTTTTTGGCGTATTGGTCTACCACTAATTTTTAATTTAGAAATAAGAAATAAAAACAGAAAAATTAGCGATGCTTATGATAAACAACTTCTCAACGCCAGTAGAAAGTATGAAGGATATCTTAAATATGACCAAGAAAATTTTAGACAGCCAAGTAAAATTAGTTTAGTCGAAGTTTCTGACTATGAAGCTTCTAAGACAGCTGAATACTTCAAAAGAAAAGAAGATCAAAGAAAGGCTGAACAAGATCGACAAAAGAGGTTAGCGATAAATCGACAAAAGGCTTCGGAAGCAAGTAGCCGCGACAATATTGGATTGAGTAGCCAAAAAAAAACAAAAACTTTTTTGCAACAAAACATAAAGATTGATGAGAAACAGCCTACTGTCATAAAGACTCCTGAAGAATTAGAAAGAGAAAGAATTAAAGCAAAGATTTTGGCTCTACGAGGGAGCAATATGGTAGCCCCATCAGCAATCAAAACCCAAGATAATCAATTAGAAGTAGAGGTAAATAACACAATAAGAAATTACAGTGGGATTTGTGCTGTTTTGGCAATACAACCAATTCCTTTTGCGGATATTTTTATACTTACTCCTACGCAAATTTTGATGGGTAAAAAAATAGCATCTTTACGAGGGTATAAAATTAAAGAAAATACGATTGAAAGTATTTTAAAAGAAATTAGTGGTATAATTGGCATGGGGATAATCGCTCAACAATTAGTAATTGGTGCCTATAAAACCGTACTTCCATTTTTTGGGGGAGTCACAACTATACCTGTTGTGTATGGCTTAACGTATGGTATTGGCAAAACAATAGATTATTATGTCTTAACAAAATTAAGTGGAAAAATAATAAACAAAAATGATATTGAAAAGATTTTTAAAAGTTCGAGAGAGATAGGTCAACTTGAAGGAAAATCAAAAGAAAAGGAAATTCAAGGAAGGGTAAAAAAATAATTTAACTTATATGGCAGGAAAAATAACGATACATTTTGGTTGTCATAAAAAAGGTTCTACGCAAGGATTGCAATTAGTCTATTGTGCAAAGGATCATTGAACACTTAAGGTTATGGTTATACCTGATGAGGCAGCTAATTATTTGGATATATTGGGGAAATTATTGAAAAAAAAATAAACCTTTTGCGTATTAGACATTATTTTTTTAATTTACTACTGTTACAATTAGCGAGATTAATGATAGTAGAATTACAATTATACCTAGATAGAGAAGTTACAATATCCGTAAAAGTAAATGTGAAAATTTAGACCTATAAAATTTATTCAAAATGATAATTAAATTTGATAATGATATAAAAACAGATTTTGAAGGATATCAAAAATTAGTTGATTTAATAACAAAAATTAATAATAGTACGGATCAAAATATAATATTTGATTTCTCCAACGTCTTTTTCTTTGAAGCCAACTTATGTGCAGTTTTGGCAACCATACTAGAAATTTTGGAAAATAGCGGTAAAACTGTAAAACTGATAAATTTCAATAATAAAGTAGAAACAATACTCCGTAAAAACGAATTTTTAATTCAACATGGTTACGATAAAATATTTGATAAGTATGCAACTTCTATTAGATACCAAAAATTTGATCCTACTAATAAATTAGATGATAATAATTTTGAAATTTACATTAAACAACAATTATTAAGTAAAAATGATTTTCCATCTCATAGCAAACTATTAGGCAAACATATTACACTACGAATATTTGAATTATATGAAAACGCAAGGACACATGGCTCATGTGATTATATTCATGCTTGTGGTCAATATTTTCCCAAAAAACCAGAAAAGCCACTCAATGTTACTATTGTAGATACAGGTAAAAACTTTCAAGAAAACGTTTCAAAATTTCTAAACCAAAATATAGCTGCTGAAGAGGCTATTGATTGGGCAATGAAAAAAGGGCACACAACAAAGACCGGAGATATTTCTGGCGGTTTAGGACTTGATTTAATTTTTCAGTTTATTCAGCATAACAAAGGTAAAATACAAATTATATCTTCAGACGGTTTCTGGGAATGGCATCGAGGTAAATCAACTAAAATGAGATTAAACAATCCGTTTAACGGCACAATTGCAAATTTGCGGTTTAACTTAAATGACACTTCACACTATAAACTTATAGAAGAAACAGATGATGATTGGAATAATTTATTTTAATAACTATTTAGTATCTTTGCTTAAAATATATAATCATTTATGAACAATTTAATTGTTAAAAATATTATCGATAGTGATATAGCAGTTGCTACAGATGCTGGTGATAAAGTATTTAATGAAATTGTAAGTCATTTATCAAAAAAGCAATCCGTAATTCTTGATTTTAAGGAGATTACAATTCTGACAACTGCTTTCTTAAATGCCGCCATTGGCCAATTGTACAGTAACGACAATTTTTCTAGTGATTACCTCAATGATCATCTGAAAGTTATAAATGTGCAATCAGAAGACAAACCATTGTTTTCTATGGTTATAAGAAGAGCTAAAGAATATTTCAAAAACAAAAAAGGTTTTGAAGATTCAGCAAATAGTGCGTTCTATGATAAATAATATTTTTCAAGCAAATAATTTTGATGTCAAAGCAAACCAAAGTTTCTTTTTTGACAATAACATATGGATGTTTCTTTACTGTCCAATTGCAAATTTCAATGCATCAAAGCAGCAAACGATATCCACTTTGTTCGAAAATATTCTAAGTAGAAATGGTGCCATAATCGTCAATAGTTTAATTATTTCAGAATTTTGTAATGCTTATTTACGATTAGATTTTAATCTCTGGAAAGGTGAAAATCAAAAACCAACGGCAAATTTTAAAAATGATTATTTTTCAACTAATAGAGCAATTGAGACTAGAGAAGATATTGCAAATACTGTAAAAAACAGTATTTTAAAAATTTCAGAGAAACATCCAGATTCCTTTAATGCAATTAATTTTGATTCCATTTTTAAGACTTACGAGTTAATTGATTACAATGACGCTATGATTTATAGTGAGTGTAAAAATAAAAATTGGATTTTGGTAAGTGACGACGCTGATTTTACAAAATTTGATGATATCACCATAATTAGAATATAGCTCTTGCCTATTCCCAATAAAACTGTAAGAGTATTTCTTATCTCATTCGCGATAACTATTATCTGTAATAAACAGTGTTGTATAACTACACCACTGAATAAACAAAAATTATAAATCCAACAATTTTTCTAATTATTAATCAATAGCGTCCTAAACGATTAAAAAGGGAAGGAGTTTTTATCCCTCAAAAAATTACCTTTGAGGTTCTCCATAAAACGCCCCTTCCCTATGT
>NZ_JAXCIA010000053.1:0-9258 GCF_035985025.1 Flavobacterium sp. PL11 | reverse complement strand
TATTGTCAGTTCGAGCGCAGTCGAGAACCTTCATTCGTGAACCGCCATCGTAGATCCATCATTGAATCTCGACTGCGCTCGATTTGACAAAAAATTTAATGAGAAGATATTATAAGAATTATTCCAAAACCGTTTTAGACAATTAAGGTATTTTGTAAAAATTATAAATATTGTTTATAAAAGACTTCATTGTCAGTTCGAGCGCAATCAACCGCATATTAGTGGCAATAGTTAGATGTAACATATATCTGGAATATCGCGTCAACAGTTACAAATAAGTAGTTTAGAAGATTAAATCGCCTCAGATAATCCTGCTGAAGCTACGGGACGTTTTATTGAAGCTTTTGTAAAGCACATCTCCCTCGAAGCACTTGGTTTTACGCTCCAAATTACAAAGTTCTTAGGTAGCCCCAGTTTTGAGAGTAAGCTGTTTCTTAAAATCTATTTATACGGTTACCTCAATAGACTAAGAAGTTCTAGAAAGTTAGAAAAAGAGTGCGTTCGAAATATTGAATTACAATGGCTCTTAAAGGCTATTTGCCCAAATTATCATAGCATTTCCTCCCGATATCGATCGGGATTAGAAAGCAGAACCCCGCAGGACTAAGAAAGCTATTCAAACTCTTTGTTTCTTTTTTGAAAGATTTCGATCTGCCTGCTATTGAAACCATAGCAATTGATGGCACTAAAAGTAGAGCGCACAACAGTAATAAAGTTAATTTCAATTAAAGGAAGAACCCAATAATACCTCACAGAATTAGAAAAATGGAGAACACAGTTTGATCATGTTAGTGTACAACATCAAACGCACGACAAACATTCTGGAAATTCGCGATTTAATTAATAAAATCCAGAAATGGAATACAAAATACCCGCCAAAAGAACATGCCTCGATTAAAGCGACCTTTTTTAAGCTCTTATGTTAGTTCAAAATTACCAGACAATTATTTCTATCTCCAAAAACCGCCTCTCTTACAAGCGAATATTGTGCGAATAGGAAAGGAGTTATTGAGTTGATTTACAAAAAAATCGGAGTAAATTCATAACCTGACGTTCCCCGCGCTGGACGTGCGTTGCCAATAAAGGCGAAATGAGGACTTTCAGAAAGATGAAGTTTTTTCGTGAAAACAAATGTTCCAGCAAGACAAACTTTGGCAATGGCGCATAACGTGTATTGGGAAAAGCTGCTCGTTAAATTACACTGCTTAAATATTCGTCTGCGGTCATAATAGGAATTGACGAATTTTTAAAATCCTTGCCATTCCGTGTAATAATTATTGAGCATGAAGATTGAATGGCGCTAAAATATTGTACCGAGTCCTCGAAATCAGCAAATCCTGAATTTAACGCTTTTACAACCGTTTCCTCATTGACTTCGCAAACGTGACAAATGATCTTAAATTTCCTTAGTTTGTTTAATACAGAATCAAATGATTCATATTTACTCAGAACATATTCTATTGTTGTGAATGAAATAGGAGAGGAAACAAGTCTAATTTTCTTTTCATCTGCAAGAGTCGCTACTTTTGCAATTGAATCGTAAAATGGACTTCTTTTAGCTAATAAATCTAAAATTACGTTTGTGTCCAAAAATATCTGTATCATTTGTATTTCTTGTCTAAATAATCAGCGCGATCTTTTTTGTAATCATAATCAGTTGGGATTGAATATTTATTTCCATCACTAAGACTTTTGACAAAGGGCGAAATTTCCAACTCGTTTTTATTGGATTTATCAGAAGTCAAGGAATTTAAGTAGTTTTCAATTAATCGCGACAAACTTAGTTTTTTGTCAGAAGCATATTGTTTTGCTTTCTCAATTACTTCTTGATTAAGTTTTAATGTCAATTTCGTATCCATAGCAATAAGATTTATACGTACAAATATACATAATTTATTACGTAGATAAAATTTTGGATGATTTTTTTTGCAATTTCCCCCAACGTCAGTCTGTGAAAAAACTACCGTTTTATTTGAATCAAATATAGTATTTAATTTTGGATATTAGCGAGAAAATTTGTACATTTAAAGATGCAACATATATCCGGAAAATCGCATAAACAGTTACAAATAAACAGTTTAGAAAATAAAATCACTTTGGATAATCCTCCCGAAGCTTCGGGACGTTTTATTGAAGCCTTTGTAGAGCATATCTCACTCGCTGCACTTGGTTTTACAGTGCAAACTATAAAATCCGAAGGTCGTCCGAGTTTTAACACTAAGTTGTTTCTTAAAATCTATTTATACGGGTACCTCAATGGACTAAGAAGCTCGAGGAGGTTAGAAAAAGAGTGCGTTCGCAATATTGAATTACAATGGCTCTTAGAAGATATCTGCCCGAATTACCAGAGCATTTCCTCCCGATATCGATCGGGATTAGAAAGCAGAACCCGGCAGGCTTAAAAAAACTATTCAAACTCTTTGTTTCTTTTTTGAAAGATGCCGACCTGATTGGGGGTGAAACCATCGCAATTGATGGCACAAAAAGCAGAGCGCACAACAGTAAGAAAGCTAATTTTAACCAAAAGAAAATTGACAAACACTTGGCTTATATTGAAGAAAGAACCCAAGAATACTTGAGCGAATTAGAAACAAATGATGTAAAAGACAACACAGTAACCGTTACTAAAATCCAAGAAAAAATAGCGCGTTTAAAGAAAAACAAAATCCGCTATGAATTACTGGAAGAAAAACTAAAAGCCAGTGGTGATACGCAAATTAGTACCACTGATTCTGACTCACGCGCACTACTGGTTCAGGGAGTTGTGGTCGAGATAAGTTACAACATCCAGGCAGCGGTAGACAATAAACACAATTTAGTAGTTGCTACGCACACCATTAATCGCAATGATCGTAACGCATTAGCAGCCATAGCCATCGAAGCTAAAGAAAATCTAAACGTAGAAACTTACACGGCTTTGGTAGACAAAGGCTACCACAACGGACGCGAAATCACTCAGTGCAAGGACCATAATATTACCACTATTGTAGCCCAACCTGCCCAAGGAAAAAGCAACGAAAACGGCACACAACCCGATTATTTTGTATCTAAATTTGTGTACAATAACGACACCGACACCTATACTTGCCCACAAGGAAAGACTTTAAAAACCACTGGAAGCTGGCATAAAAAAACGGGTCGGTCAGAGAACAGCGGTTATAAATTTAAGAAATACCGTACGCCAGACTGCAAAGAATGTCCAATGAAAGACCTTTGCACCAGTAGAACAGGGGGAAGGGAAATTGACCGAAGTGAGTATGCTGATGCTGTTGAAGAAAATAATAAACGCTATAAAGAAAACCCACAGTTATACCGCACACGACAGGAAATTAATGAGCATATTTTTGGCACTATCAAACGGTCCCGAAGCTTCGGGAGGGCTACAATCACACCAATTTAACGGGACTCGAAAAAGTAAATGGCGAACACAGTTTGATCATGTTAGTGTACAACATTAAACGCACGATGAATATTCTGGGCGTTCCCGATTTAATTGATAAAATCCAGAAATGGAATGCAAAATACCCACCAAAAGGGTATGCCTTGATTAAAGTGACCTTTTTTAAGCTCTTATGCGAGTTCAAAATTAGTAAACAATTATTTCTATCTCCAAAAACTAACTCGCTTACAAGCGAATTTTGTGCGAATAGGAAAGGAGTTATTGCGTTAATTTGAGCAAAAGTGGGGTAAATTCACAGCCTGACGTTATGCTACTTTGAGATGGTGGGGAGTTCGTAACCGCTCAATTTTCATTTTTGTAGAAAGTTGAAGCGAAACGGTAATTCCACTAAAACCCCACTAGCTCAAAATAGCGGTTGCAAGAGGTTTTTATTATACAATTAATTTTATTAGGATTTGAGCCTATTCTTCTGGTAACATTACGGTTGACCATTTTAAATAGGTTCCATCACTTTTCTTTATTATTATGTAAATTTGAAATGGAATAGAATTAACATATAATTCACTCAAAGTCTTATACCGACAATCTAGATTTGACAACTTTTCTGGTTTTCCAATATCAATGAAATTTATGGAAAATATAGGAAGTTTAATATACTCACGCCTCTTCTGTTTATTTAGTATATCATTACGTTCCTTAATTACCTTCTCTCTTTTCTGTTTTGATTCATATCCATTTATGTAAAAACTTATAGAAATACTTGAGGTATCTTTACTCACAGAATAATTTGCCACTAACGAATCAGTCAAGTCTATCAGAAATGGAATATTATCAATGTTGGGTTTCTGGGAAAAAATTAAGTTTGAAGATACAAACATTAAAAAAGAGATAATTATGGGCTTAGTTATTGACATGATACGTTAGTTTTTATAAAGTTTTTATAAGTTGATAAAATTTGTAACCTTTGGTCTTGAGGCAATTTATTCCATGCAACACTAGGAACTTGAGGCAATCCAGTTGTACTATCAACTTGTCCTTCTCCCATAAGACCAATCCACGCTAATGAATTATAAATTTCATCTGAATGTATATTGTTATCAAATTGCTTTAATACTTCAACAATAATTTGTCTATAATGCTGAGCCATTACTTGGTGTTGTGCATCAGAAATTTGTTGACCTTTTGGTACACTATATTCGTACCTCATATAATAATCAAAAAGTCCCGGAAAATTATTTTTTAAATTGTTAATATAAGTTTGCCATTGTGTATTAGTATAATTATTGATATTTACATTTGGAAGGTTAGCACAACTTAATAATTTTCTATAGATTTCTGCATGTAATAGTTCGTGAATAAATGTTCTTGCAATATCCAGTTGTGGACGACCTAGGTTATTAGGATTAAACATTATATTAATCATATAATTTTTTGGTGCAATTGTAACAGCATTTACTAATGGGTAGTTAGGGTGTACCGCTGTGCTAAGTTTTAAGTTCGCCACAGAGAAATTGCCACCAAATTTCTTTAAATAATATTGATAAGTTACTGCTCCACCTAGCTTATCATACACTCCTTTTAAACAAGGATTATTTTTAAATGATTTGTCTTCGATTACTCTATAATCAAAATCAACTTCCGTACTATTATTTGTTTCTATTTCACTGTCAATCACTTCTTTTAAAAAACTCTCAATTTCAGGAGTTACAATGATTATTTCATTTAAGTAAGATTTAATGTCTAGTAATTCCTCGCTATCTCTATTATTAAACACCCAATTAAACTGGTGGAAATTTAGATTTAGCTTATCTCCAAAGTTTAAGGCTGCTTGTGCTTCGTTCTGTGAATTAGTTGAAAAATTATTTAAGATTAAATGCCAGTCTATTGTACTTTTAATATTAGACTGTGGATCTGAATGGTAATAATTTCGCTCTTCTTTACTTAGTTTTCCACTTTCAAAATTCTTTAATTCCCATGTATAAGGCACTGTGTTAGGAGCTGTAACAATTCCGTTGTCATTATCATTTCCACCACCAGAAGTTGAAGTGCCACTACTAATATTTGGGTCAAAATTACCGCCATCACCACCAGAACTACCTGAGCAAGGTGAAGAAATAATGTCTAAGTAAACATAAAACTCATCTGCAGTACAACTAGGTCTACCAGGGTTTCCCTCGCGATGTCCTTCTCTTCCATGGCTGCATTCGTATGTGATTATTACATCATCAATGCAATAATCCAATTGGCTTGATTTTGAGGAAATTGATGATTTGGATTGTAATAAATTGCCCGTATTAAAAATATCATTATTAACAATCTTTACATTACCACTAAAATGTTGGCTTGTATCGGTAAGCCATTTTTTGGATGGAATATATTTTAAGATATACGATTTGTAGATTTCTTGATTGTTGTTAACATAAAGAACTAAATTATAAAACTCGTCGTTTTCAGTTTGAGCTAGGATAGTAAAGGTGTAAGTTGTAAAATTGTCCTTCCTGATTTTAATGATATTGTCTTTAAGTATAGTCGCATTGCTGAAATTACTTGTGTTTTTATCATTAATACTGGATTTAGAAGAAGGTTTATTAATATCAAAAAACGGACCTAAATTTCCAGTCTGGTTACTTAAATTTGTTTTAGATTTGAATTCTTCAAAAGAAATCTCAGTTACAGTTCTTTCTTGTTGTAGTTCTTTAGAAACAATATCATCGTTTTTTTCACAATTGCAAAATAAAAGAAGTAATCCAAAGGTTAGAATTCCGATTTTGAATGATTTCAATAATTTATTTTTCATAACTTTCAGGTTGGTTTTGGTTAAAATCTCTTGCAACGTCAGACTGTGAAAAAACCACCGTTTTACTTGCATCAAATATAGTATTTAATTTTGTTTATAAGCGAGAAAATTTGTACATTTAAAGATGCAGCATATATCCGGAACATCGCGTCAACAGTTACAAATAAGCAGTTTAGAAGATAAAATCGCTGTGGATAATCCAATTCGATTTATCGATGCTTTTGTAGAACACATCTCACTTGAATCTGTTGGGTTTACGGTGCAAACACTTAAAAGCGAAGGTCGTCCGAGTTTTGACACTAAGTTGTTTCTTAAAATCTATTTGTACGGTTATTTAAACGGGTTGCGAAGCTCAAGAAAACTCGAAAAAGAGTGTATTCGTAATATTGAATTGCAATGGCTTTTAGAAGATATTCGCCCTAATTACCACAGTATTTCTGACTTTCGAAAAGACAATCCTTCGGGACTCAAGAAACTCTTTAAACTTTTCGTTTCTTTTCTAAAAAATGCCGACTTGATTGCTGGGGAAACCATCGCCATTGACGGCACTAAATCTCGGGCTCACAACAGCAAAAAAGCCAATTTCAACCAAAAGAAAATCGACAAACACTTGGCTTATATTGAAGAACGAACCCAAGAATATCTGACAGAATTAGAAACAAATGATGTAAAAGACAATACAGTAACCGTTACTAAAATCCAAGAAAAAATAGCGCGTCTAAAGAAAAACAAAATCCGTTATGAATTACTGGAAGAAAAATTAAAAGCCAGTGGCGAACCTCAAATTAGTACCACCGACCAAGATGCCCGTGCTTTGTTAGTACAAGGAGTAGTGGTAGAGGTGAGCTACAACATCCAGGCAGCGGTAGACAATAAACACAATTTAGTGGTTGCTACTCAAACCATTAATCGCAATGATCGTAACGCACTAGCAGCCATCGCTATCCAAGCTAAAGAAAATCTAAAGATAGAGACGTACACGGCTTTAGTAGACAAAGGCTACCACAACGGACGCGAAATCACGCAGTGCAAGGACCATAATATTACCACTATTGTAGCCCAACCTGCCCAAGGAAAAAGCAACGAAAACGGCACACAACCCGATTATTTTGTATCTAAATTTGTGTACAATAACGACTCCGACACCTATACTTGCCCACAAGGAAAGACTTTGAAAACCACTGGAAGCTGGCATAAAAAAACGGGACGCTCGGAAAACAGCGGTTATAAATTTAAGAAATACCGTACACCAGACTGCAAAGAATGTCCAATGAAAGACCTTTGCACCAGTAGAACAGGGGGACGAGAGATTGACCGAAGTGAGTATGCTGACGCTGTTGAAGAAAATAATAAACGCTATCAAGAAAACCCACAGTTATACCGCACACGACAAGAGATTAATGAGCATATTTTTGGAACTATCAAACGCCAATGGGGCTACAATCACACCAATTTAACGGGACTCGAAAAAGTAAATGGCGAACACAGTTTGATCATGTTAGTGTACAACATCAAACGCACGATGAATATTCTGGGCGTTCCCGATTTAATTGATAAAATCCAGAAGTGGAATGCAAAATACCCACCAAAAGGGTATGCCGTAATGAAAACGACCTTTTTTAAGCTCTTGTGCGAGTTCAAAATTATCAAACATTTATTTCTAACTCCAAAAACTAACTCGCTTACAAGCGAATTTTGTGCGAATAGGAAAGGAGTTATTGCGTTAATTTAAGCAAAAGTGGGGTAAATTCACAGCCTGACGTTTCGCGGCTACACAAAGTGCAAGGCTTCGGTACTACAATTATTAATATTTAATTTTATGTTTCTTGCGAAACGGAGATTCCACTAATTCCTTGCATTTTTTGTAACCGCTGTTATAGGCGGTTTTAATTATTTATAACTTAATTGATAACTCTAAATGTCCACCTAAACCAAGTTCAACAATTTTTTGTAATGTTGAGAATCTTGCTTCTTTTACATTATTCTCAATTTTCGAAATATATGATTTTGTTGTTCCAGTTTTTTCTGCAAGTTGTTCTTGCGTCAAACCTTTTTCAATTCTCGCATTATGAATCATCGCACCGATTTTGAAGTTTTCATATCCAGCATCTAAATCTTCACGTTTTTGAGTTCCAATTTTCCCGAAATGATTGTCCTTGAATTGTTCAAGTGTTTTCGTATTATTATTTTTCGCTTTCATATTCATTTTTTATTTTAATTGCTTTTTCTATTTCTTTTTTCGGAGTCTTTTGTGTTTTCTTTTGGAAACCGTTCGTCAAGATTATTAATTGGCCTTGATCAAAAAAACAAAAGATTCTAAAAATGTCACTTCCTTGTTGAGTTCTGATTTCATAAAGTCCGTCAGTATTTTCAATATGTTTAAGATAAGTTTCAGGAACTCTTTCTAATTCTTCGATTAATTGTAAGGTCCAGATAATTTTATCTTTTACTTTATCACGTTGTTTTACAAAGAATTCTTCAAAGTAATCTTTGTAAAAAATAATTGTTCGAATTTTTTGTTTGTTACTCATTGTACAAATATACAAAAGTTGTTCTAAAGTGAAACTATTTTTGATGAAATATCTTATGTAGATTTTCCCTCTTCAAAAATCGCCTATAACGTCAGTCTGTGAAAAAACCTCCGTTTTATTTGCATCAAATATAGTATTTAATTTTGGATATTAGCGAGAAAATTTGTACATTTAAAGGTGCAACATATATCCGGAACATCGCATAAACAGTTACAAATAAGCAGTTTAGAAGATAAAATCGCTTTGGATAATCCTGTTCGTTTTATCGATGCTTTTGTAGAACACATCTCACTTGAATCTGTTGGGTTTACGGTACAAACACTTAAAAGCGAAGGTCGTCCGAGTTTTGATACCAAAGTCTTTCTTAAAATCTATTTGTACGGTTATTTAAACGGGTTGCGAAGCTCAAGAAAACTCGAAAAAGAGTGTATTCGCAATATTGAATTGCAATGGCTTTTAGAAGATATTCGCCCTAATTACCACAGTATTTCTGACTTTCGAAAAGACAATCCTTCGGGACTCAAGAAACT
>NZ_JAXCIA010000052.1:0-9612 GCF_035985025.1 Flavobacterium sp. PL11 | reverse complement strand
GTTCAGCAAACTCTAAAAGGTTTTGTCCTGTAAATAAATCCATAATTCCCCTATTTTGTTGAGTTGCAAGATATGAAATTATCTACTGACCTCGTTAAGTTTTTAAAATCATTAACATGTTTTGATAGATTATTTCATTTTATGTAAATACATATTCACCACGTTCTCTAATCCTAAATAAAGGGATTCGGAAATTAAGGCGTGACCTATAGAAACTTCAAGTAAGCCAGGGATATTTTGCTTGAAAAATTGAATATTGTCCAGACTTAAATCATGACCTGCATTTATTCCTAAATCCAATTCATTTGCTAAAATGGCAGCTTTGACATAAGGATCAATTCCTCGTTCATTACCCAAACTATATTGATGCGCAAAAGCCTCAGTGTACAATTCGATTCTATCGGTTCCTGTTTTTTTAGCGCCTTCAATTATCTCATGAATAGGATCCACAAAAATGGACGTGCGAATACCGTGACGCTGAAACTCCTGAATCATCTCAGTTAAATAAGCTTGATTTTTTACCGTATCCCAACCTGCCGAAGAGGTAATTGCACCAATAGCATCAGGAACTAAAGTTACTTGTTCTGGTTTACATTCTAGCACTAAATCAATAAAATTATGCTGCGGATTTCCTTCAATATTAAATTCGGTATAAACCACTGATTTTAAATCACGCGCATCTTGGTAACGAATGTGACGCTCATCTGGACGAGGATGAATGGTGATTCCTTGCCCACCAAATTTTTGAATATCCGTCGCTACTTTTAATAAATCAGGTACGTTTCCACCGCGAGCATTACGCAAAGTGGCTATTTTATTGATATTTACACTTAACTTTGTCATGAAAAATATTATTTGTTGTGATACTATTATTTGATCAGCACAAAAATACAAAGTAAAATCTAGCAGTTTTTGCTTATTTTTGATTATTTTGCATGCAATATTTCCAATTGATTTATGACAGAAATTACAGAATATATAACAAATGATTTTAAAGCTATTGACAGTCAAGATACAATTGCAGCTGTTCAGTTGTTTTTTGACGAGTTACACTTTTCGCATTTCCCAATAATAGAGGAGGGAGTCTACATTGGCAGCATTGCCGCTGAAGATATTGACACATTTGCTTTTGACAAAAAAGTAGCAGATTATCGATTTACATTAGAAGGTTTTTTTGCTAGAACTACAACAATTTGGTTAGATGTATTGGAAGTCTTTGCAAAAAATCATACTAATTTAGTTCCTGTTTTAGATGAGCAAAACATATATGTGGGCTATTATGAAATAGAAGATATTATGAAATGTTTTCATGCGACTCCATTTTTGAAAGAAGCAGGAGCAATTATTATTGTTAAGAAAGCAATTTTAGATTATTCGATGAGTCAAATCACACAGATTGTTGAGAGCAATAATGGCAAAATTTTAGGAATATTTATTTCTGAGGCTGACATGAGTTCTGTAGAGGTAACTTTGAAAATAAGTTTAGGCGCTGTTAACGAAATAATTCAAACTTTCAGAAGATATGATTACGAAATTATATCAGAACATCAAGAAGACAATTATATAAACAACTTAAAAGAACGTTCCGAATATCTAGATAAGTATCTAAACATATAACCAAATTTGATGAAATATTAATCAGCAATTTTTACCTTTTGCCATTTTCAATATGTATTCTCTAATTTTCTAATTTTTTTCATTATCAAATTCCAATAAAATGAAAGTAGCTATCTACGGTCAATATTATCAAAATAGTACGCAGCCCATTATTAATGACATTTTTGTATTCTTTACTAAAAATAATGTGGAAATGGTCATTGAAGCTAATTTTTTATCAATGATTTACGCCTTAAAACTGGTAGAAAATAATTATAAAACATTTAGCTCACATACAGAACTTGATTCAAGTTTTGACATGTTAATTAGTATTGGTGGCGACGGAACGATTTTGAGAGCTGCAACATTAGTTAGAGATTCTGGAATTCCTATTTTAGGTATTAATGCAGGAAGACTTGGATTCTTAGCTAGTGTTCAAAAGGAAAATATTGCATCATTTCTTCAATTTGTTTTGGATAAAAAATATACACTTTCAAAAAGAGCTTTAATTAGTATACATTGTACAACTCCAAATGAATCCATCGAAGAAATGAATTTTGCGATGAATGAAATTACCGTTAGTAGAAAAGATACTACTGCCATGATCACGATAGACACATATTTGAATGGGGAATATTTAAACTCATACTGGGCTGATGGATTAATAATTTCAACTCCTACAGGTACTACAGGTTACAATTTGAGTTGCGGTGGACCAATTTTGACTCCTAATGTAAAAAGTTTAGTGATTACACCAATTGCACCTCATAATCTTACCACTAGACCATTAGTAGTTCCTGACAATACGGAGATTCGGTTAAAAGTATCAGGAAGAGAAGCTAATTATCTAGTTTCCTTAGATTCCCGAGTTACTTCTGTAAAAAATGAATCAGTTCTTACATTAAGCAAAACACCTTTCTATATTAATATGGTGGAAATACCAGAAGAAACTTTTGTAAAAACATTAAGAAAAAAATTACTTTGGGGAGAAGACAAGCGGAATTAAATCATTCGCAATAGTGGCAATACAATTTTATCACTTTTTATCGTTTAAACGAATAGATCTTTTTTTTACGTTATATGATTCGATAAAAAAAATAGATTTAAGGGAATCAGTATTGAATCGATTTGATAATTATTATATTTGCACGCAATTTTTTATTTAATGAACAAAATTTTTTATTTATCTATAAGCTTGTTATCAATGATGAGCGCCACTGCTCAAATTCACGAAGTTGGTGTTTTTTTAGGTGGCAGTAATTATATTGGCGATATAGGCAAAACTTCATATGTATCACCTAATGAGGCCGCTTTTGGTTTACTTTACAAATGGAATAAAAGTCCTAGACATGCTTATCGTTTTTCCTATATGCAATCTAAAATTACATCAAATGATTTAGATTCTAAAGAAAGTAGTAGAAAACAAAGAGGTTATAATATTGAAAGTGATATAAAAGAAGTTTATTTAGGATTGGAATTCAACTTTTTAGATTTTAATTTGCATAGTTTGGAACGAAAGATAACTCCCTATGTTTCTTCTGGTCTAGGTTATTTTTCACTTCAATATAGTTTAAATAAATCGCTACTCCCTTTTCCATCCAATATACCTGCTAGAGGAAGATCAGAGCGAAGAAAATCAATTTCAATTCCTATAATTTTAGGAATAAAAACTAATATTTCCCCACGATTAATAGCAGCTCTAGAAGTAGGTGCTCGTTATACACTAACGGATAATATAGATGGAAGTTTCTATAAGAATATTGGAAATATAAATAATAACGATTGGTATGTTTTTTCAGGTGCTACTTTAACGTACACTTTTGGTGAAAAACCTTGCTATTGTGCACAATAAATAAATGGATTTACTACAACATATTGACACATTAAAATTACCAAAGCATCTCGCCATTATCATGGACGGAAATGGTCGTTGGGCTAAACAACAAGGACTTTTAAGAGCTTTGGGTCATGAAAGTGGGACTAAATCAGTTAAAGTAATTATAGAATCTAGCGCAAAATTAGGCATTGAGTTTCTAACATTGTACGCATTCTCAACTGAAAACTGGAATAGACCTAAACTAGAAGTTGAAACTTTAATGAAAGTTTTGATTAATTCATTAAAAAAAGAACTTAAAACGTTACAAAATAATAATATTAAACTTTGCGCAATAGGTAATTTAGACAAATTACCGAAATCAGCACAAAAAGAACTCGTTGATGTTATTGAAAAAACAAAGAATAATACTAAAATGACTCTTACTTTAGCATTGAGTTATAGCTCAAGAGAAGAGGTCATTAATATGGTAAGAAATATATGTAATAAAGTTAAAAATAATATAATTTCAATAGACAGTATTGACGATTCAATTATTAATGAGCATCTTTACACGCAAAATTTACCTGATGTAGATTTATTAATACGAACTAGTGGAGAGCATAGAATAAGTAATTTTTTGCTCTGGCAAATAGCCTACGCAGAATTGTATTTTACTGATATATTATGGCCAGACTTTAAAGAACAAGATTTATATGAGGCTATCATTAGTTATCAAAAAAGAGAACGTAGATTCGGAAAAACAAGTGAACAAATTAAATAATTTTTTAGTGTTAAATAAAAGCATAAAAATAGCCCTTACCATTTTGATTTTTGGAGGTTTTACAACAATAAAAGCGCAAGAAAGAGTCCCTTTTGATCAGGGCAAAAAATACATTTTAGCAGATGTATCTATAGTAGGAGATATTAGTTTTAATTCACAAACAGTTGTTACGTTCTCTGGATTACAAAAAGGGCAAGAGATAACTATACCAGGCGAAGAAATTAGTACGGCAATTAAAAAATTAGGCAAACTTGGTTTGTTTGATGAGATTTCTTTTTATGTAAATAAAATACAAAATGACAGTATCTATCTTGATTTAAATATTGTTGAGTTACCTAAACTTAGCGCGGTAAAATTTGTAGGAGTAAAAAAATCAAAAGTAGACGCCTTAATTAAAGACAATAGCCTTAATAAAGGAAAAGTAGTCAATGAAAATTTGATAACTACCACTAAAAATTATATTGAAAACAAGTATAAAAAAGATGGATTTTATAATACTAAAGTTTCTATAAATACTATCAAAGATACGGCTACAATAAACCAAGTTAATATGGTTGTAAATATTGACAAAGGTGATAAAGTTAAAATTGAAAAAATCGATTTTGTAGGTAATGTAAAACTAAGCGACAAGGTTTTGCGTAAAGCGATGAAAGATACTAAACAAAAAAATATCTTTAGAATTTTAAAAGCATCTAAATTTATAAAAGAAAAATATAAAACTGATTTAGAAAAAGTTATAGCTGTTTATAAAGAAAAAGGATACCGTGATGCTAGAATAATTTCTGATTCTATTACCTATAAGAAAAATAAAAATGTTCTTGCAATAAAAATTAATGTTGAAGAGGGAAATAAGTATTATTTTGGAGACGTTAAATTTTTAGGAAATACTGTTTACACAGATCAGGGTCTAAATCAAATATTAGGTATTAAAAAAGGAGAAACATATAATGGTGTGCTTCTTGAAAAACGAATTGCTGATAAGACCAAGCCAGATGGCGAAGACATTACGAATTTGTACCAAAATAACGGTTATTTATTTTCTAATATAAATGCTGTTGAGGTAAAAACGGCAAATGACACTATTGATTTTGAAATTCGAATTACAGAAGGTCCTATTGCTTACTTTAACAAAATATCTGTAGTTGGAAATGATAAGACAAACGATCGTGTTATCTATCGTGAATTGCGAACTAAGCCAGGTGAGAAATACAATAAGGAATTATTGATAAGAACTATTAGAGAAATAGGTCAATTAGGTTTCTTTGATCCAGAAGCAATTGATCCAAAATTTAAGAATGTAGATTCAGGAGCAGGAACAGTTGATATTGAATACAATTTAGTGGAAAAGGGATCGAGCCAAATTGAACTTCAGGGAGGATATGGCGGTGGTGGGTTTATCGGTACACTTGGATTATCGTTCAATAACTTTTCGGCACGAAATTTATTAAATAAAGAAGCATATAGACCACTACCTATGGGAGACGGTCAAAAAGTATCGCTTCGTTTACAAGCAAGTACTTTTTTCCAAACGTATAGTGTCTCTTTTTCAGAGCCTTGGTTTGGAGGGAAAAAACCAGTTTCTTTTAGCACATCATTGTCATACAGCAAGCAATTTTTAAATAATTATATTACTCAAAAAGCGGATAGAACTAAAAGTTTTGATATTTTGACATTATCCGTTGGTATTGCCAAAAGGTTGACAGTTCCAGATGATTATTTTGTTTTATCGCAATCTATCAGTTATCAACACTACGCTTTAAATAATTACAATACAGGGTTATTTACTTTTGGTGATGGTACTTCAAGAAATTTAGCATACACTGTGGGCTTAACAAGAAGTAGTAAAGGTGTGAATCCTATATTCCCAACATATGGTTCTGAGTTCAGTGTTTCAGCTAAACTGACCCCTCCTTACTCGTTAATAAGTGGTACAAATTATGCAACTTTAGGAGATCAAGAAGAATATAAATTAAAGAATACTGTTGATCGTCAAAATATACCAGATGCTAATGGAAACATTGTTAACATTGGCGATTATATTGATGCTGCTGGAAATAAAGTTACAAATTTTGCACTTGCCGCGGCAGATGTTAGTAAAGTAGATCAAAAAAGATTTAACTGGCTAGAATATTATAAGGTAAAGTTTAAGGCAGATACTTACAGTAAAATTTATGGAAAATTAGTATTAAGAGCTTTAGCAGAATTTGGTTTTATGGGTGCTTATAATCAAGAAAGAGGATCAGTTCCTTTCGAAAGATTTTATTTAGGAGGTGATGGATTAGCTAACTATTCTATGGATGGTAGAGAAACGATACAGTTAAGAGGATATCCTAATAATTCATTGACTCCAACAATTGAGGACAGAACTGATCCTAGATTTGGACAACAAATTGGGGCTACGGTATTTAATAAATTTTCAATGGAATTGCGTTATCCTATAACATTAAAATCATCCGCATCTATCTATGCTTTGGCCTTTATGGAAGCAGGTTCTTCTTATGCTGATTTTAAAAATTATAATCCTTTTGCATTAAGTCGCTCTGCAGGACTTGGTTTACGTGTATTTATGCCAGCATTTGGACTTTTAGGTATAGATTTTGGACATGGATTTGATGCTTTACCTGGGCAAGAAAAACCTAATGGATGGGAAACGCATTTTATTATTGGACAACAATTTTAATGTAGTAACATCAAATTTTCTAAAAAATTGCTTTTATGAAAAAATATCTTTTATTTGTCTTTTTAGCTTTGTTTTTTACAACACTTGGCAATGCACAAGTTAGAGGGGTAAAAGTAGGATATATTGATATGGAATATATTTTGCAAAATGTAACTGCGTATGCAGAAGCGGAAACTCAATTAGAGCAAAAAGCTCAGAAATGGCGATTAGATGGAGAGGGCAAAATTCAAGAAGTAAATAAGCTAAAAGATGCACTTAAAGCTGAAAAGGTATTATTAACAAAAAACTTAATTGAAGAGAGAGAAGCTGAAATAAAGTTTTTAGAAAATGAAAATTTAGAATATCAGCAACAGAGATTTGGAGCTAATGGAGAGTTAATATCGCAAAAATCTCTTTTGTTAAAACCAATTCAAGATCAAGTTTTCACTGCTGTGCAAGATATTGCTGAGCGATTAAAATATGATTTTATATTTGACAAATCTTCAGATTTAACAATGCTATTTGCCGCCAAGAGATTTGATATCAGCGAGCAAGTATTACGAGCGTTGAATCGAACTGAAAAAAGAGAACAGTTAACTAAAAAGCAACAAAAAGAACTTGAAGCTAAAGAGTTACAAGAAAATCAAATTGATGACAATCCTGACTTGGCAGATAGACAAAAATTATTAGATGAAAAGAAAGCTGTAAGGGATAACAGCATTGAAGCTCGAAAACTGCTGCAAGAACAAAAGAAAGCTGAATTTGAAGAAAAAAGAAAGCAAATAGCAGCCGATAGAGAGGCAAAAAGAAATGGTACCAAAACATTAACACCTGAAAAGGAAGGTATTAATACTAATGATAGTGATGCGAAACAAGAGCTAATACGGGCTGAAAAGCAAAAGCAAGCTGACGCAAAAGTTAAAGTATTAGAAGACAGAAAAAAAATTATAGAGGATCGTAAAATCGAACAAGAAAATAGGAGAAAGAAAACTTTAGAAGAAAGAGAAGCCAAAAAAAATGGCACGGTTTCTGACAGTACAAAAAATGAAGGCAATGTAACTGTCCCTGCTATAAATCAACTACAACAAGAGAATGAGAATAAAACTGCATCAAATGTTGTAAATGAAAAGGCTAGAATTATTGAAGAGCGAAAGAGACAATTGGAAGAGCGAAAAAAGAAAGTACTCGAAGAGCGCGAAGCCAACAAGAAAAAATCAAAAAATAATACAAACAATAATTAATTACTTAATATTTTAAAAACGATGAAACAAATTAAAACTCTATTAATTGCTGCAATATTAATGTTAGGAGCAAATCAAACTACTAATGCACAAGCAAAGACAGCTCATGTTGATGTAAGTGAAATTATGACTAAAATGCCAGCGATGTTAGATGCTCAAAAACAATTAGATAAATTGAGTACTACTTATGATGGTGAGTATAAAAAAATGGTTGAAGAATACCAAGGGAAATTAAAAAAGTACGAAGCTGAAGCTGCTACTGTTACTGAAACTATAAATGGTGACAGATCTAAAGAAGTGCAGGATATGCAAAAAAGAATTGTTGATTATAGAGATAATGCTCAAAAAGAATTACAACAAAAAGAATCTGATATCGTTAAGCCATTAATGGAAAAAGTGAGAGCTTCTATCCAAAAAGTTGGTAAAGCAAAAGGATATCAGTATGTACTTGATGGTACTTCTCTATTACTTGCTGATGGTCCAAACTTAACAATGGATGTAAAAAAAGATTTAGGTTTCTAAAATATAGAAAGCAATTGTTTTAAACCGCTCACCTGAACAAGGATTGAGTGGTTTTTTTTGTTCGAAATTTGTTGAAAAAATAAAGATAAACGTCTTAAATTTGTTTAGATGGAAAACAGCAGAGCTATAGGTATTTTTGATTCAGGTGTTGGAGGAACTTCAATTTGGAGAGCTATTCATAATTTATTGCCAACCGAAAATACAATTTATCTTGCGGATAGTAAAAATGCACCATACGGACAAAAATCAAAAGAAGAGATTATAGCATTAAGTATAAAAAATACTGAGTTGCTTTTAGATATGGATTGCAAGTTAATTGTAGTAGCATGCAATACAGCAACTACAAATGCTATTCAAGAATTAAGAGATAAATTCAAAATCCCTTTTGTGGGTATCGAGCCCGCCTTAAAACCTGCAGCTCTAAGTTCTAAGTCTCAAGTTATTGGCATTCTAGCCACACAAGGAACGTTAAACAGCACGCTTTTTAGTAAAGCGATGGAGAATTATAAAAGCACAAAGATAATTGAGCAAGTAGGACACGGATTAGTAAATTTAATTGAGAATGGTCAAATAAGTTCCCTTGAAATGTCACAATTGTTAGAATCATATTTAGCGCCAATGATCCAAGCTAATATTGATTTTTTAGTTTTAGGATGTAGCCATTACCCCTATTTAATCCCACAAATAAAAAAAATACTACCAGCTCATATTCAAATTATTGACTCAGGTGAAGCAGTAGCAAGGCAAACGCAACGATTAATAGATGAAGTTACTGGTCGTTCTGCTGAACAATTAGGCAAGGCTATTTTTTACACCAACACAGATCCAAAAGTATTAAGTGATATTTTAGTTGATCAGTATTATATACAAGAAAGAGATTTTTAAATTGTGATTTTGTTTATTTGGCGGATTCAAGTCATAAATGCAACTTTTTGCTGATTTATCAATTTATGTAAATATACTTGGTTTGGTGTTTTAAAACCAAATCTTTTTCTCG
>NZ_JAXCIA010000051.1:0-10932 GCF_035985025.1 Flavobacterium sp. PL11 | reverse complement strand
CTTCTGATCTAAAGTCCATTTCTTGTATTTCATGTTTCAAATATATAAGTTTGAAATTTAAAATAACACTCCGAACTTATCGGGGGCTAAACTATAAAGTTTGAAAAAAAACATTCATGTGACATTTTATAAGAATAAGAATATTTGAAAGAATTGATAACTGATTTAAACGATATAACTCGAATTTCTTCCCCTACTTCTCTCTTTCAAGTACTCAATAATGACTCAGTTTTATTACGATTGCCATCCAATAACTACGCAAAACAGTATTAATTCAGTATATTTGGGAAAGCGGTTTAATAAACTGTTGTATTGCAAAATAAAAAACCAAAAAAATGGAAATTAAAGAGTTTATGATTACCGATGATTTAATAGCATCAAAAGGACAACGCTTTCTTAACTTTATCATAGATTTATTTGTGGTTTACATGTTTACTGTTGGTATCGGTGCTGCAATAAACATAATAGGAGAAATAACAGAAAATTATAAAATGTCAGAATGGATCGTTACCTTGTCTTTAACTGAAAACGTACTATTTGGGTTGGTAGTTTTATTCTTTTATTATCTCATTATGGAATTCTATTTTTCTAGAACTTTTGGTAAATATTTTACTAAAACAATGGTGGTAAAGCACAATGGTACTAAACCAAAGATAAAAAACATTGTTATCAGAACTTTAGTGCGTATGATTCCATTAGATCCATTTTCCTTTTTATCTGCAAATTTAAGAGGTTGGCACGATACATTATCGGTAACGTATGTTGTGGACAAACACAAATATATTTCAGTAATGAAATTGTAAATATTAAATTACAGAATTTCATTTAAAAACGGCTGCCAATTTTGGCGGCTTTTTTTTATTTTAACTGGTTTGTTTTTCTTTATATTCGCTGCTTTAATTTTAGAATAAAACATCAAGGAGAAATGAACTGGGAACAACTTTTATCATTAAGAAGACAAGGAGACAAAGGCAAAAGATTGCGTGTAGAACAAGACGACACACGACTAGGTTTTGAAGTTGATTATGATCGTATTGTTTTTTCGGCGGCTTTCAGAAGTTTGCAAGATAAAACTCAAGTGATTCCACTGTCAAAAACTGATTTTGTACACACTCGATTAACGCACAGCTTAGAGGTTTCAGTGGTGGGTCGATCTATTGGGAGATTAGTTGGAAAAAAAATTATTGAAAAATATCCGTATCTTAAGGAAGTTCATGGTTTCCACATGAATGATTTTGGAGCCATAGTCGCTGCGGCTTCATTAGCGCATGATATTGGAAATCCACCTTTTGGACATTCAGGTGAAAAAGCCATTGGCGAATATTTTTCAATAGGAAACGGAAAGCAATACAAGCAGCATATTACTGATAAGGAGTGGCAAGATTTGATTGATTTTGAAGGCAATGCTAATGGATTTTCAGTGCTAACAAGTTCACGTCCTGGAATAGAAGGGAGCGTTAGATTGACCTATGCCGTGCTTGGTGCATTTATGAAATATCCCAAAGAAAGTTTACCAAAAAAACCAACAAGTAACATTGCCGATAAAAAGTACGGTTTCTTTCAAGCAGATAAAAATTTCTTTGAAGAAGTAGCAGTTGATATGGGTTTAATTTCTAATAAACCTGAAAATTACATTGGATTTGAGAGACATCCACTTGCTTATTTGGTGGAAGCTGCCGATGATATTTGTTATACCATTATTGATTTTGAAGACGGAATAAATTTAGGTCTAGTATCAGAGGATTTTGCATTAGAATATTTGATTAAATTAGTACGAGATAGTATTGATACTTCTAAATACCAAATACTCACTACTAAAGAAGATAGAATTAGTTACTTACGCGCTTTAGCAATAGGCAGCTTAATCAATGATGCTGTAAAAGTTTTTGTAGAAAATGAAGAGGCTATCTTAAATGGAAAATTTCCTTACGCCTTAATGGATAGAAGTAAATACAAAGTTCAAATGGACGATATTATCAAAATTAGTGTTGATAATATTTATCAAAGTAGGGAAGTAATTGAGAAAGAGATCGTGGGATACCAAATCATACAAACACTTTTAGATAAATTTATAAACGCTTACAACAATAAGTACGACGGAAATGAATCTAATTATGATGCGCTTATCTTGAAATTACTACCAGAGAAAAGACATATTGAAAAAGATAATTTATATGAAAGATTATTACATATTTGTCATTTTGTATCTATGCTTACTGATGGCAATGCACTACTTCTATATAAAACAATAACTGCGGTAAAAAATTAGTTTTAATTGTAATACAAAAGGAGATTTAAAACGGGGCTGATAAGATTACTATATTGCTACGATTTCATCATCAGAATAAGCGAATATCTATTTTCTAAAAATTTATCTTCACATTTATATATTTTTTAGACTGAGCGAAGTTATAGTGACAATCAATCTTCGCTCAGATAATTGATAAATAGTAATACTTTTTGCTACAAAGACTTTCTAAAACACATATTCCAGTCCAACACCTATTGCTTGTCTTACTTGTGTTTTTGGGCCTTCAGTTACTTGAATTCCTGCAACTTCTTGTTTCGATTTGATATCGTCATCATATATTACATGAGCCCCAATGTTGGCTTTAACATATTGGTTAACACGAAGTTCTATCTGAAGATCGCAATTCACATCTATATTTCCAAAACGATTTATATAATCGGAATATAAACTCAATCGATTTTCTAAAATAATATTTTTAAGAATTTCTTTTTTGTATTTATTCGTTATAAGAAAACCAAATTCAGTTTTTGACTGTTTCCCTTCTGAAATTAAATTTTTGTCTTTATCATAAATAGCTCTCTGAACTCCAAAAGCTCCTTGATTAGCAAGTCTCTGGTCTAATACTAAGGTAGTTTTAAATGTAAATGGAGAGATATAAAAGGTTCTATTTTTTTCTTTGTTAATGTTTTCGGCACCCATTCCTGCAAACATATAAGCTGGTGCAAATGGTTTTGAAATAGCCTTACTCGTATTAGGATAGGCATAACCATTAGTAAACTGAGTATTAAAATTGAATTTAGCGGAATGAAACCAATTTGAAGTTGGATTATTTCGGTAACCAAAAGTTGAATTAAATTGAAACTGATCATCTGTTTTCTTTACATCTTTGCCATCTTGTTTATTGACGCCATATCTAAAAATTAATTCATTAGACCAATTTAAATTTAATCTTGTATAATTTCTAACAAATTTACCTTTAAGCAGTCCCGAAATTGAACTGGTACCTCCCGCATTCCAATTTACAAATGCCACTTCAGAGATGTCTAATCCTAAAGTATTTTTGTTACTCCAATACGTTAAAGGGAGATAATGAGTTTTTGTTCTTATTTTTAATTTAATATTCATTGGTTTTACCGCCACTAATTTTGTGATTGCAGGCTGAAGAGTATCATTTAAATAGGCTGTGGGCATCTCTTGTGAAAAGCAATTAAATGATATAGTCAAGGTTACAAACAAAAACAAGTGCGATAATAATTTCATAATGATGTATTTATATTAAAGTTGGCAAAATAATTATTTTAATACTTTGAAAAAAGTTTTTCAATACTTTTAACGTCAATTTTACAATATTGTTGTAATTCAGCTACATTTCCTTGTTCAATAAACGCATCAGGAATTCCAAGAATAATTACTTGCGAATCATAATTATGAAACGACTTAAATTCTACTACAGCACTTCCAAAACCACCTTTTACAGCTCCATCCTCAATGGTGATAATTGTTTTGAAGTTTGTAAATATAAAATGCAACTGTTCTTCATCCAAAGGTTTCACAAAAGCAAAATCATAATGCGCAATATTTTCGGGATGTTTGAGAAGCTCAATAGCCAATGTAACATTATTTGCTACAGTTCCATTAGATAAAACGGCAGCATTTAAACCCTCTTTAATACAAGTGCTTTTACCCAATTGTACTTCTTGATATTTCCCAAAAAAATCAGATTGCCAATTTGCAATAAAGCCGCGACCTCTAGGATATCTAATGGCAATAGGACTATGTAATCCAAGTTGTACCGTGTATAAAATATTTTGTAATGCTATTTCATCTTTAGGAGAATAAATCATCATATTAGGAATGCAACGCATATAAGCAATATCAAATACGCCGTGATGTGTAGCACCATCTTCTCCCACTAAACCAGCTCTGTCTAAACAAAATATGACAGGTAAATTTTGTAAGGCTACATCATGTATAACTTGATCATAAGCTCTTTGTAAAAACGTTGAATAAATATTGCAATAAACAATCATTCCCTGGGTTGCCATTCCAGCTGCTAAAGTGACAGCATGTTGTTCGGCAATTCCCACATCAAAAGCGCGATCAGGAAATTCATTAATCATCAAATTCAGTGAACTCCCTGAAGGCATTGCGGGTGTAATGCCAATGATGTTTTTGTTTTTTTTAGCCAAATCTAAAATGGTTAAACCAAAAACATCTTGGAATTTTCGAGGCAAATTTTCCTCTGATTTTTTAAGTATTTCTCCAGTATTAGCATCAAATTTTCCTGGAGCGTGGTATTTTACTTGATCTTCTTCCGCTTGTTTTAATCCTTTTCCTTTTTTTGTAATGATATGCAGGAATTTAGGTCCTTTTATTTCTTGTAATCGTTTTAATTCTTTGATTACGGCAAATATATCATTCCCGTCAATTGGCCCTGAATAATCAATATTCAATGACTTTATCATATTATTTTGCCTTGGATTCTTGCCTTCTTTTACAGCGGTAAGATATTTTTTTAATGCGCCAACGCTTGGGTCAATTCCTATGGCATTATCATTTAAAATCACTAACAAGTTGGCATCGGTAACTCCTGCATGATTCAATCCTTCAAAAGCCATTCCTGAAGCAATAGAAGCATCGCCTATTACTGCAATATGATGTTTGTTATAATCACCTTTCAAATTAGATGCAATGGCCATTCCTAATGCTGCAGAAATAGAAGTAGAGGAGTGGCCCACGCCAAAAGCATCATAATCGCTTTCACTCCTTTTTGGAAAACCCGAAATACCGCCCAATTGCCTGTTAGTATGAAAAACGTCTCTTCTTCCTGTTATTATTTTATGTCCGTACGCTTGATGGCCTACGTCCCAAACTAATAAATCACATGGTGTATCAAATACATAATGCAAAGCTATGGTAAGCTCTATTACTCCTAAACTAGCGCCTAAATGGCCTTCCTTTACAGATACAATATCTATAATAAAATTGCGTAATTCTTGCGCTAGTTGAGGAAGTTGACTCTCTTCTAATAGGCGTAAATCAGAGGGAGAATTTATTTTTGAAAGTAAATTTGTTGACATAAAGCAAATGTACGAATTGAATTCTTATTTTTGTTTCCTAACAAAAAATACTCCTGCCTTAACTCTTTTTTATTGCTTATGATAAATTTATTTTCTGATGAATACTTTATGAAAAAAGCGTTGCAAGAAGCAGAATTAGCTTTTGAAAAAGGCGAAATACCTGTGGGAGCCTTAATTGTAATCGACAATAAAGTAATTGCTAGAAGTCACAATCTAACGGAATTACTGCATGATGTGACTGCTCACGCCGAAATGCAATCAATCACCGCGGCGGCTAATTTTCTGGGTGGAAAATACCTAATAGGTTGCACATTATATGTTACATTAGAACCTTGCCAAATGTGTGCTGGCGCTTTGTATTGGAGTCAGATTTCTAAAATTGTTTATGGTGCTAGCGATGAAAATCGCGGATTTGTAAAAATGAGAACTCAATTACATCCTCGCACGAAAGTAGTAAGTGGAGTGCTGCCCGAAGAAGCTGCTGATTTAATGAAACGTTTTTTTGCACAAAAAAGAAGGTAACAAACGATCTGTTACTAATTTATAAAATAGTGCAGCAAACTGAAAAAACTATTGAAAATAATTTGATCTGATATTGCATTTAACAAGACCGCTAAGCCCTTTCAAAAAAAGTACTTAGCGGTATAACTTTACAAATCAATTATTTTTATCCATCGTAATTCATTCCACGATTTCCACCACCTCTATTATTTCTGCTGCCTGGAGGATTTTTCATTCCTGAGAAATTCTGAATCTTATATGTTAACGAGAACATTCCGTAGCGTTTTAAAATGGTGTTTTCGTCATCGCGAATAGTTGTAGCTGATATAGTCCTACTAGAACTTTGGTTTTGATTTAATAAATCATACACTTTAACTTTAGCAATAAAATTTTTATTAAAAAAGCTGTATGATAAACTGGTGTTCCATAAATAAAAATCCTTCTTAAAATCAGAGGAAAGCCTTGAATTATAGGTATAACCAAAATCATTTCCCCAAGTCCAGTTTATAGGCCAATAACTAGTAGTTTGGATATTAAATCTATGCACAACATTTGAGTTAGATTTTACTAAGTAATTTTGATATTGTGTTTCATTATAGGAAAAATTATAGGATGGTGTAACGGTAAACATTTCGGCATAATCATAATTAAGGTAAAGTCTTGGACTAATACCAGTAGAGGTTGCATCAAATAATACGCCGTCAGTAAAACCTTTAGATGTTGAAAAATTAGCATTTAAAGAAATTCCGAATCTCAATAAATTCGATTCTTGTTTAATGGATTTATTCCAACTTCCTCCACCAGAAATAGTATAAGTTCCAGAAATGTTTTCATAAGTTTTGGTTCGTTTTCTATTAATATCATAAATGGATGATGAAATTATTTCACTACTAAAAAAATCACCATTCACATAAATGTTATAGCCTGTACGACTACGAAAGTCAAAATTTCTATAATTAATATTAGCGCTATGCTTTTCATTTGGCTTTAAGTCAGGATTTCCTGTAATAGTGTTTAATGGGTTAGAAAGATTGACAATAGGCAGTAACTGATTTGATGATGGCAATGAAACTGAATAATTATATCGTGTAGTAAGCGACTTAGAACGCTCAATATTATATCTAATTTGAGTACTTATATTAGGTAAAATATATTTTTTATTGAGATTAGTTGCCTGATTTAAGTAATTAGAATGATTGTCGTATTGAACAATTGAAGACGATGAGTTAATATCTACATTAACTTTATTTTTTTCAAAACGGATTCCAGCCTTTGGTGTAATGCTATTTTGAGTGGATGAGGTATAATTAGATTGCAGTTCGTTGAGATCTGAATATTCTTGATTTAATGGATTAAAATTATAATTTTTCACATCATTGCTATTGTTGCGATAATTGTATTCCATTCCTATTTTAAAGCGAATAGAATCAGAAACGGGCTCAGTATATTCAATTTCTGCAGAGTAGGAATCATTACTGTTTTCAGAAATGTTATTCAAATCGCGTTTATCACTAGTTTGTGTGGCGTAATAAATAGTCTCTGATTTAATAAATCCAGTCGAACTCGATTTTGTGTTATTATTATTTAAAACAACACTTAAATTTCTCGCTTTTTTATCAAATGACTTATTGAAATTGATTGAATTGCCAAAGTTGTTTGATTCGTATTGATTACTCGATTTAGACTTAGAGTCATTTTTTAAAGTGCCATTTTCCTCTTTAGAACTACTTTCTGATTCTGATGAATTATTAGATGTGTTAGTTGAAAATTTTGGAGACGCAAAAATTCTAATACTTGGGATGGCTTTATATTCTAACTCAAATCCTGCTTTATTACTTGTATTTTCATTATTGGATTTTGATTGTGATTCCGAAATAAAATTTCCTGTTGGCAAAAAATTGATGGTTTTAGATTTATATAAATTTTCAGTTTCTGTGTTTGAAAAATTATAATTTCCTGAGGCTTGTAAACCCTTAGTCCATTCATCAGAATAGTTGACCCCTAATAAATTAGATTGCGTTATACCTCTACCAACACCACCAGTTGTTCCACCCCTATTATTTCTACCACCACCCATATTATCGAAAACTTCATCCATTGAAAAACCTGGAGCATTGATATTATTAGATGACCCTAAAACACTAATTTTTCTATTATTATTAAATAAATTAACAATAAAACTCGACTCGTAACGCTCGTTAGTCCCGTATCCGCCTAAAAATTTACCAAAATAGCCTTTATTTTTTTCTTTATCTATTGTAATATTGATACTTGAATTCTCTGAAGTAGATTCTGATTTAGAATATTCTTCTTTTTTTGTTTTAAAATCAGAAACCTGAATTTTATTTATAATTTCAGCGGGTAAATTTTTTAAAGCCATAGTGCCATCACGGTCAAAAAATGGTTTTCCGTTCACTAATACTTGATTTACGTCTTTTCCATTTACCGTTATTTTGCCATCACTATCAACTTCAAATCCAGGAAGTTGTTTTAATAAAGTTTCAACATTTGAATCAGGACGAACTTTAAATGCTGATGCCTTAAATTCGATAGTGTCATTTTTAACCCTAATAGGAGGTTGTTCCCCGATAATAGTTACTCCTAGAAGCATATTTGCAGATTCTAAAAGTGATATAGTTTTAAATTCTCTATTGCCGTTAATTTCTTTTAACTCCTGTTTGTAATTTTCAAATCCCATATAAGTAACTTTCAAGAAAACAGGTTTGTCTTGCTTTTTTGCAGTGAATATAAAATCTCCATTTTTATCAGTTAGTGTATATTCTAGCATAGTAGAATCTTTAACAGTTGTCAAATAAACAGTCGCTGATTCTAGAGGGAATTTATCGTTAGCTCCTAGTATTTTACCTTTTATCGTGTATTTTTCTTGGGCATTGGCGAATACAGAACAGATTAAAAAAAGCAGAATACAGTAGGATTTTAGCATAGTTGAAATATTTGACTTCCTCTAAGATGTCAAATAAGTAGAAAGGTTTAATTATGAAGTGTAAAATTTGTATTTATTGTTACTTCGAGTATAAGTAACGAGATTGTTTTTAACAAAAAAACCCTGGGTTCATAAAGGGTCTACTTAAATTATTAAATGAGTAGTAGCTTATTTATTATTATAAAGTCCTAAAGCAGAAATGATAATAGCCACTACTTCTTCATGGTCGATGATTTCATAAATCAATCGGTCTTTTTTGTTGATTTGTCTAGACCAAATGTTGACCTCTTTGTATCTTAATTTCTCGGGTTTGCCAATTCCAGTTGCAGGATGTATTTCGAGTTCTAAAAATATTTTTTTAATTTTTGAGACATCCTTTTTTTTCCAGATTTTTTAATTTTCAACAAATCAGCAAGTGCTTCTTTGCTTATTTCTATTGAAAATCTGTCCATATATTTTTGGTGTCAACTTTGGAGTAGCGTTCTTCCCTGTAGGCAGGATTTTGAAAATTATTTTGGTGTTTTTCAAGTCTTTCAATTATCTCAGGATTAGTAATTTCATTGTTTTGCTCGATTACTTCCACATCAAAAGCTTTCAATATCTTTTTGATGATTGAAATTTTAGAAACGTCTTTTATGTTTACAGTAAGTGTAGTCATTTTGATAAGTAATTAATTTATAAAGGTTTGAAATATTTTGGTTGATAAAGAGTTGATGAAAGGGGGTTTACATAAACTCTTTTCCAAAAAAGCAGATTTATTTCAAAAAGAAAGGGACTTTCAAAATATATTTAAAAATTTATGAGAGCAAGAAAAAAATTAATTTGTATGTGATAAATCAGGAAATTTCTATAAGTTTTGTCTTTGCAAATATTTCTCGTATTCTTTTTCAACGAAATCTTTTCCTGGTTCCCATAAAGAAATAATTTTGCCAACTTCATCAAATACTTTTGCATTGTTTCGTTCGCTAATAGTTTTCATCGCTTGATAGCTACTTCTAAAATTCTCAATTCTTTCACATGCTTTTTCAAGTTCAAAAAACGTGACTGGAGTTTTTTGTGCTCTTAATTTTAAATAATTTAATAAAATTTGGCTGTTTTTTTGATCTAGTTTATTAAACCAAACTGGAACCTTTTTGTAAATTTTTGCTAATTCCATTTCTTTTGAAGTTCCATCGTAATTCTCGGAACTATTTCGCGGACTTTGCAAATAAATTGTATGCTGCGCTTCTATTTGAATTTGTGAGGAATTATAAATTTTAACCTTAAAATCTTCTAATACTTTTTCTACAATATTTTCATTGTAATCATTCAAAAGTTTGTCCTTCAATTTGTTTTTCAAAAATTCACAATATTCAGAAGTAGAAATTTCTTTTCTTAAGTGGTCAATTACTTGGTTATCCTTTATAGTCTCAATTTTTTCTTGAATATATTTTTCAATATTTGCTTGACTAAATGTTTCTTTTTGAAAAAGATTGATAAATTTTAAACCTTGTGGATTGTCTTTTTTAAAAGAAATTGTTTCTAATAATTCGAATTGGTTTGTACCAACCAAAGAGCCATCAATAAATATTTTGATTTCATTTCCAATAAGAATACCAAAATTTAACCTTAACATGCGCATGTACGAGGAAAGCTGGAATTGATGGTCCGGATTTTTTAAATCTATGGATAGTTTTTTAACTTCAATGACAAACAAATTAGCTCCGTTTGACTTTATTATTAAGTCGGGTGTAATTCTGTTCGAAGAACCAATTTGTATACTTTCTCTAACTGAAATTTCTTTTTTAAAATGACTCCAGCCTAATTTCTCAAATGCTTGAATAACTTTAAGTTCAAAAATTTGTTCAGATGCGTTAATAGAAACACTCTCTGATAGTATAAAACATAATTCATTCCATTTTTCCATAATTTTTTTCTTTTTGTCTTAAATACTTCCTATAATCAAAAGTAGCTCCGTTACTATTATCGCTTGATTGTTTACCATGTACAAAAACAAATATATAAAACATTTAGGTTGTTGAGGAGAGAATAATTGTTTTTAAGAATTTAATTTTTAAAAGAAAGGCGGATTCAAGTCATAAATGCAACTTTTTGCTGATTTATCAATTTATGTAAATATACTTGGTTTGGTGTTTTAAAACCAAATCTTTTTCTCG
>NZ_JAXCIA010000050.1:0-11035 GCF_035985025.1 Flavobacterium sp. PL11 | reverse complement strand
GCATCTTTAAATGTACAAATTTTCTCGCTTATAAACAAAATTAAATACTATATTTGATGCAAGTAAAACGGTGGTTTTTTCACAGTCTGACGTTGTAGGCAATATGCCATCACATAGAAAATTAATCTTAACTTAAAACAACGGAACACATGAAAAAACAAAAACTGAAAAACTTACTCAAACTCGGAATACTGACTTTTGGAATTTCTTTATTACTTACCAATTGCAATAAAAACGAGGACATTGCTCCCCAAGAAACTCAACAGGAAAGAACTATAACTGAGATTTCATTTGAAGATTTCAAATCAAACTCAAACCTAAACAATCAGTTCCAGAACCTTAACAAAACCTTTAATGAAGTTAAATTATCTTCAAAAAATAATTTAAGCCAAAAAAGTTCAAGTGGTTTTAAAGACGCTACCATCCTTACAGATAACATCATAAAAATAAAAAAAGAAGGTTTTATTACTTATACGTTTACAATTTTGACCCAAACAGAAAACGATGATTTCTACAATTTAGTGCTTTATGTAAACGACAACCAAGAAATATATAAATCACATATTTTAAAGTACACACCGTCCGAAAAATGGCTTGCAGATACAAACAAACACTTTAGTGGTAATGTAAAAATAGTAGGCAATGATGTCTTTAACGTTAATGATTTATTGCAATCAAAATCATCTGTTTCTGCAAAATCAAGCCAACTTGACGATTGTATCGATGTTAGGGTAACCTATGAATGTAGCAATGGGGTTGAAGGACACCAAGAATCACCCAGAAACTCAAGTTGTCATGCAGCTGATTTTTATGTATATTATGATATTTATTCTTACCCATGCTCTGGCGGCTCAGGAGACGATGGAGGACAGATTGACCCTTATGATAACCCAGGAAATGGCAATGGCAATGGCGGAGGAGGTGGAGGTGGAGGTAGCGATGACGATGGTGGTATCGTTACAGCACCAAACACTGTACCTTACACTTGGGATATTAAAAATTTTGAAAGTGGATTCTTAAACACTGACGAAAGAAATTATTACCATTCAGATTCCAATATCAAGAACACGGTAGACAGACATTTAATTGATAACTCAATTAATAATGATTTTACTCAATTATCACAAAATGAAGTTAAAGCAGCCTTAAACTTTGGGGATAAATTAAACCTTAATTCCCAACAGTTCATTTGGGGTTTCAACAACCGCAACAGTGAGGACTTTGCAGATATCAATAATTATTTATCTGAAATAATTACCATTACTCCCAAGATAGAAAATTTTATTAAAAAAGTAATTAATAGTGAAATTGAAACCAATAATAATGCGGAAGTGGATTTTGAAGAACAAATAATCAATGAACTTACAGGTAAAGCTCTTTGCGTCTATAATAAATTAAAATCATCAAGTACAGGCTTTAAAAATGCAATTAAAAAATTTGAGGCTGAGTTTCCAGTTGCGCATTTAAAGTTCGAAGCTGACGCAACAATGTCTTCAAATACTAAAAAAGCTTATACCAGAGCACCAGAAAACTATGTTATAGATATAGTATTAAATGGTAATCCAATAAAAGATGCAAGCTATCAAAAAAGACCAAATTTATTGGTTGCTAAAACAATTATACACGAAGTGATACATGCAGAAATGTTTAGAAAACTATTATCACTTGCAAATAATAATGGAAGTATTGATGTAAGTTTAGTTAACCAAATGTTATTGCAAGGTGATTACCCAGGAATGTTAGATTACTATTTTAGAAATGGTAGCGACATTAATAGTAATTGGCAACACCAACAAATAGCTGCTCATTATCGAGAAACAATAGCACGAATATTGCAAGAGTTTGACACAGGAACCGCTATTCCAGATAACCAACAATCACAACAATTATATTTAGATTTATCTTGGGAAGGCTTAATTTACTCAAACATCACGGCTTGGCAAGAAATTATGGATGATACAGAAAGAACTCGAATAGAAAATGTAATCTCAAACTATATAAACAATAATCTTAATCAAACATGTACAGAATGAAAAAAATAATATTAATTGTTCTAGCTATTTCTTTCCAAATTTCTTTTTCTCAATCAGAAGTGAAAAAATATCTTAAGTTTGATTCATTTTCTAATTCAACCTATGAATATGAAGTTGGAGATGGAAAAAGCGAACATAAAAGGACTTTTATTAAAGAGATTAAAAAAGACGGAGATATTATTTTCTATATTAAAGACAAAATGTTTAGATATTATAATAAGTCTACTGAAATTGATTCATGTAATATTAAATACCTAAAAATTATAAAATTTTCTGACTTAAAAACTTTAAATAAAGAAGTAAATAAAGTTAACCCTTTATATCCATATAAGGTTTTTCCACATTTATATCTAGTAGAAAAAATAAATGATTCTACAATATTGAAATATAAAGTTAAATGGGAATATTACATTGAATAAATACTGCCTACAACACGGTATATAAAAAATAGCAGTTAAGAGCTATACTAAAGTTAGTTCTTTTCTGTTGTCTTAATTTCTAAATCTAAAAATGGCACCTATAAATCTGCTACTTTTCATATACCAACACGTTATGCGAGAGCAGGTTGGAACGGACAGAAAAAGGAAAAACCGAAAATGGAAAGTTGAAAAACTAAACTTTTAAAGCGAAATTTTTTTCTTATTTTTGTGGATTTTTAAAGTGGAAAATTACGCTTGCTTAAGTTTGCGCAGAGTAGAAACTTGAATATTGGAAGTTGATTAAGTTTGTAGAATGTGGAAACTTGAATATTGGAATTTTATCGAGTTTGTGGAAATTGGAAACTTGAAAAATTTGGCTGAATATTGAAATGGTAAAACAGAAACTTGAAAAGCGGAATTTTTTCTCGATTTTTTTTTGAGATTTTTAAGGTAAAAACAAGATGTTTAAGACGAAAAACAATTAAATTTGGAAAAACCAATTGTAATAAATTGGAATGGAGAAACAGAATAAATAAACTGCCATCGCCTAACAGCTAGGGTTTCGTTGCGTTCGAAGAACGAACAATGAACCCGCGGTTGAACGGAACCGATTACATGCCGTCAACACTATGGAGCTATCGTAAAATTATTTGGAGGATTTCAAGAGGATTTGGAGTCCTCTTTTTTTTTGCCGTATTGTAAGAACAATATTCATAGTGATTTCATTCACATTTATCCATAAAATCCCTTACCCATAAAGTTAATTTGTACAGGGAATTGAGCTTTGGCTATCGCCAAGATACCAAGCAGGCGGACCACGCTGGTCAAAAACCGCTATCCGGTGTAAATTGCCTGTTTTACAACAAGGACATTTGGGCAGAAAAGGTTTTTTCTCTACCTTTTCTAGCACTTTTACCTGTAGTTTTTCTTGTAAAATCTTTAGTTTCTCCCGTTTCCAAGTGCTACTCAAAAAGCCATAATGACGGATTTTTATAAAACGTTTGGGCAAAATATGCAACGCAAATCGTCGGATAAATTCTTCGTGCGTAAGTGTCATTTGTTTCTTAAATCCGTTTTGACGGTAATCTTTGTAGCTAAAAGTTACGTTTTGATTATCTATACTTTGGATTCGGTTGTTGCTAATGGCTATTTTATGGGTGTATCTTCCTAAATATTCCACCACTGATTTTGGACTTCCAAAAGGCTTCTTAGCGAACACTACCCATTGCTTTTCTTACAATTGTTTCTTGACTTTGGTATAATTATCAGGGCTTCTCTCTTTTAGTTTCTCGCAATATTTTGCCCTAAAAACTTTGGACAATGCCTTGACTGGAAACAAAAATTTACCATCGCCTCGTATGTTTTGCCACTTCCCATTTTTGTCCACACCGCCGCCTGGAACAATACAATGCAAGTGTGGATGCAGGGATAAATTTTGTCCCCAAGTATGCAGAACTGCTATCATTCCAGTTTGGATTTCTTTAGCTTTGCCAAAGGTTTTCAACGTTTCCCATGCCGACTCAAAAAGTATATTATACACCAATCTTGGGTCGTGCATCGCTAGACTATTGATACTATCAGGCAAAGTAAAAACAACATGAATTAAGCGAAGCGAATCACGAATTCAAATAAAAAACAAATAAAAGAACATGAGTAAAGTATGGAACTGGTAATAGTTCGCTCTGACGAGCTTGTATCCAATCTTCTCGATTTTTACCTTGACATTTGGGACAATGCCTATTGCGGCAGGAGTTGTAACTGATGCTGATTTTCCCACATTCATCACACGCATCAATATGACCGCCTAAAGCTGCCGTCCGGCATCTTCGCACGGCTGACAGAGTCCGCAATTGCCAGGAATTGAGCCCTAGATGCTCTACTTTGCTTCCCAGTTTTTCCAGTACATCAGCGACTTCACTTCGACTACGCTCAGTGCAGGCTACTCGACTACGCTCAGTGCAGGCTACTCGACTCCGCTTAGCAGCTATTTACGGCTGCATTTTTCAAAAAGTGTATCTAGCGGACTAAAAGCTTTTATAGTGTCAAGTTGCGCAATGTGCAAATATTCCATTGTCGTCTCGATTTGCTCGTGTCCTAAAAGATTTTTTAGTGTGATAATATCGAGTCCGTCTTCAAGTAAATGGGTAGCGAACGTATGCCTGAGCGTATGCACGTAAACCTCTTTAGTAATTCCAGCAGATTTACAGGCTTGTTTAACTGCCCATTGTACGCCACGTTGGGAATACCGACTATCAAAACATGTGCTGAGCGAAGACGAAGTATCTCCACCTGCTCTGCCTTTTGGTTGCCCGTTAAAGAGATAGGTTTTAGGTTTTTCGGCTTCAATGTAAGTTTTGAGTCCTCTAATTAAATGTTTGGATAGCGGAACATAGCGGTCTTTTTTGCCTTTGCCTTGTACCACTTTGAGTTGCTCGCGATCAAAATCCAAGTCTTGCAAACGAACACTTCGCACTTCCATACAACGCAATCCACAACCGTATAAAAGACCAATAAGCATTCTGTGTTTGAGTAGTTGGCAATTATTGAGCAACCGCCAAACTTCTTCTTTACTGAGAACTGTTGGGAGTTTTTCTCATGCTTTATCGAAGGTAAATGCAGGTATTCATAAGGCAAGCCCTCGGATTTTAAAAGAAACCGAAGTCCGTAAACACAATGTTTAAAATAGGTTTGTGATGGTGTTTTAAAACGCTTCTGAAGCATAAACAAGTATTCTTGTACTTGCTCTACATCAAGCTCTGTGGGGATTTTTCCAAAATGCAAAGCCATAGAAGCTACATGCCGAGCATAGTTAGAAAAGGTGCTTTGGCTTCTGCCTAAAACAGAAATCGTACGTTCAAATCGATGCAAGAGTTCCTCAAAATTTGGAACCTCACGAATTGCCTGATTAAGGATTTTGTTTTCCCTTAACGCATCAGGATGCTTTTTTTTGTACCCATGTAAAAAGTTTTAGTATTTTTACAAAGTACTAACATTTTCACCCAAAACACTACCGAAGGTTTAGTTCAACAGCCGTTACAAGAAATTGGGGTTTTAGGCTGAATTTAAAAATGGTTTTGTACTTGGAAAATTGGTGTTTAATGGAAAAAACTCTCATCTTTAATCCCCAACTTCTTGTACCGCCAAGACGTCAGGCTGTGAATTTACCCCACTTTTGCTCAAATTAACGCAATAACTCCTTTTCTATTCGCACAAAATTCGCTTGTAAGCGAGGCGGTTTTTGGACATAGAAATAAATGTTTACTAATTTTGAACTCGCATAAGAGCTTAAAAAAGGTCACTTTAATCAAGGCATACCCTTTTGGTGGGTATTTTGCATTCCATTTCTGGATTTTATCAATTAAATCGGGAACGCCCAGAATATTCATCGTGCGTTTGATGTTGTAAACTAACATGATCAAACTGTGTTCGCCATTTACTTTTTCGAGTCCCGTTAAATTGGTGTGATTATAACCCCATTGGCGTTTTATAGTTCCAAAAATATGCTCATTAATCTCTTGTCGTGTGCGGTATAATTGGGGGTTTTCTTTATAGCGTTTATTATTTTCTTCAACAGCGTCAGCATACTCACTTCGGTCAATCTCTCGTCCCCCTGTTCTACTGGTGCAAAGGTCTTTCATTGGACATTCTTTGCAGTCTGGTGTACGGTATTTCTTAAATTTATAACCACTGTTTTCCGAGCGTCCCGTTTTTTTATGCCAGCTTCCAGTGGTTTTCAAAGTCTTTCCTTGTGGGCAAGTATAGGTGTCGGAGTCGTTATTGTACACAAATTTAGATACAAAATAATCGGGTTGTGTGCCGTTTTCGTTGCTTTTTCCTTGGGCAGGTTGGGCTACAATAGTGGTAATATTATGGTCCTTGCACTGATTGATTTCGCGTCCGTTGTGGTAGCCTTTGTCTACCAAAGCCGTGTAAGTTTCTATGTTTAGATTTTCTTTAGCTTCGATTGCTATGGCTGCTAATGCGCTACGATCATTGCGATTAATAGTGTGAGTAGCAACTACTAAATTGTGTTTATTGTCTACCGCTGCCTGGATGTTGTAACTTATCTCGACCACAACTCCCTGAACCAGTAGTGCGCGTGAGTCAGAATCGGTGGTGCTAATTTACTTCGTCCGTTCGCTCCTTCGGGCTCGGGTGCGTATCGCCACTGGCTTTTAGTTTTTCTTCTAGTAATTCATAGCGGATTTTGTTTTTCTTTAAACGCGCTATTTTTTCTTGGATTTTAGTAACGGTTACTGTGTTGTCTTTTACATCATTTGTTTCTAATTCTGTGAGATATTCTTGGGTTCTTTCTTCAATATAAGCCAAGTGTTTGTCAATTTTCTTTTGGTTAAAATTTGCTTTCTTACTGTTGTGTGCTCTACTTTTTGTGCCATCAATGGCGATGGTTTCACCAGCAACCAAGTCGGCATCTTTCAAAAAAGAAACAAAGAGTTTGAAGAGTTTTCTAAGCCCAGCTGGGTTTTGCTTTCTAATCCCGATCGATATCGGGAGGAAATGCTATGATAATTCGGGCAGATATCTTCTAAGAGCCATTGTAATTCAATATTTCGAACGCACTCTTTTTCTAACTTCCTCGAGATTATTAATCCATTGAGGTAACCGTATAAATAGATTTTAAGAAACAACTTAGTGTTAAAACTCGGACGACCTTCGGATTTTATAGTTTGCACTGTAAAACCAAGTGCAGCGAGTGAGATATGCTCTACAAAAGCTTCAATAAAACGTCCCGAAGCTTCGAGAGGATTATCCAAAGCGATTTTATCTTCTAAACTGTTTATTTGTAACTGTTGACGCGATGTTCCGGATATATGTTGCATCTTTAAATGTACAAATTTTCTCGCTTATAAACAAAACAATTTGGCTATATTTGTAAGAAATAAGACGGAAATTTTTTCAAAGACTGACGTTACCAGAAATGCGCATGGATTTCGCAGAAAAAAAAATTCATAATAATTTCCCAAACTGGGAACTTTTGTGTATCTTCGTCAAAAATTTAATCATTGCGAGTAATTGCTAAAAAAATATTGCGGGATTTTTGGGAAGTTCATAATGATTGTGAACAACAATTGAAAGCTTGGTTTCAGGAAACGAGTAAAGTTCTTTGGAAAACTCCAAATGAAATAAAAATGGAATATCCAAGTGCAAGTATTCTGAATGATAATAGAGTTGTATTCAACATCAAAGGAAATAATTATAGATTAGTTGTAAAGATTAATTATGATTATCAAATGGTTTGGATTCGATTTATTGGAACGCATGGAGAATATGATAAGATAAACGCAAACGAAATTTAATTGATATGGAAATTAAACCTATAAAAACAGAAAAAGATTATAATCAAGCAATTGAAAGACTTGAAATAATTTTTGACGCTAAATCTGGCTCGCCGGAAGGAGATGAACTTGAAGTACTTGGAATTTTAATTGACCAATTTGAAAATGAAAACTTTCCAATTAGTTTACCTGATCCAATTGAAGCAATCAAATTTAGAATGGAGCAGATGGGTTATAATCAAACTGATTTGGCGAACATCGTTGGACTAAAAAGTCGTGCGAGTGAAATTCTAAACCGAAAAAGAAAACTTTCATTGGAAATGATAAGACAACTTCATGAAAGATTGCATATTCCAACTGACGTATTAATTCAAACATATTAAATCCGCACTTCTGGTAACACACGCTAAATGCAATTGCTGATTTCCGCCTGCTGGAAATTGTATTTTCACGAATTATATTTATCAAGGCAAAGAAAATTCGGCTCGCTTACATCAGCAACTTCTTTTAGCGCGGGAACATCAGGCTGTGAATTTACCCCACTTTTGCTTAAATTAACTCAATAACTCCTTTCCTATTCGCACAAAATTCGCTTGTAAGCGAGGCGGTTTTTAGACATAGAAATAATTTTTTGATAATTTTGAACTCGCATAAGAGCTTAAAAAAGGTCGTTTTGATTACGGCATACCCTTTTGGTGGGTATTTTGCATTCCATTTCTGGATTTTATCAATTAAATCGGGAACGCCCAGAATATTCATTGTGCGTTTGATGTTGTACACTAACATGATCAAACTGTGTTCGCCATTTACTTTTTCGAGTCCCGTTAAATTGGTGTGATTATAACCCTCCTGGAGCTTCGGAACCGTTTGATATTTCCAAAGATGTGTTCGTTAATTTATTCAGTCTTTTTTATTGTTTTTTTTGTCTTCATGATTTCCGCTATGCTCCAATTCTTGTCGTTTTCGGTATAACTGTGGGTTTTCTTGATAGCGTTTATTATTTTTTTCAACAGCATCAGCATACTCACTTCGGTCAATCTACTCAATTTAATATTTGTTTTTTTGGTTTTCGTGATTCGCTTCGCTTAATTCCCTTCCCCCTGTTCTACTAGTACAAAGGTCTTTCATTGGACATTCTTTGCAGTATGATGTACGGTATTTCTTAAATTTATAACCGCTGTTTTCCGAGCGTCCCGTTTTTTTATGCCAGCTTCCAGTGGTTTTTAAAGTCTTTCCTTGTGGGCAAGTATAGGTGTCGGTGTTGTTGTTGTACACAAAATTAGATACAAAATAATCGGATTGTGTTCCGTTTTTGTTGCTCTTTCCTTGGGCAGGTTGGGCTACAATAGTGGTAACATTATGGTCCTTACACTGAGTGATTTCGCGTCCGTTGTGATGATCTTTATCTACCAAAGCCGTGTAAATCTCTATAAGGTCCACATATATATTTGCTGAAATAATTGTTATTTTACATCACATTTATGTTGAAAATGTTTATTCAGGATGACATTTAAAATTTTGTACAAATACAAATCGAGTATTAAATAATTGAATTAAATTTGAAAATACGACATTCAAGTTAAATGTGGATACTACTAATGACAATTTCACATGATCATAAAAAAACAGTAATAGTACATTTTCAAAGATTTGGTATCAGTAGGAGTATGATCAATAAAATCTACAGACTACTTTAGATAAAAAAAATGATAATTTAATTTTTAAAAAAGAATTATCTGAAGTTTAAATCGTTATCAATTGTAAGCTTTCAACACATTGAAGCCAAGATAAATCAATAACATTTGTACTTTTATTTCTATTTATAATGGATAACTCTGTGCAAGCAATTATAACAATATAGTTTTTTGAATACTTAGAAATTAACGTATTGAAGATCATTAAATCTTGTTCAGTTTCAAGATAAGCATAAACTTTTTTACGCAATTCATCTAAAAATAGCATCTCTGCAGTAATAAGATTTTCTATTAGCTTTTCATCAATAAAGTAGGTTAAATAGTTATTATTGTTGGTGAATTTTGTTCCAAAAAGAACAATTTTTCTTTCTTTTCTATTAGCCAATTCTTTAATTAATAATTTAAAAGGATGAATAATGTTTAATCGGAAGTTCATGCGATCTAAAATCTGATGAATAGTGATATTTGGAACTAATAAATAAACATCAGTAACATCATATTTTTTTAATTCATATTGCAAAATAGGTGAAATAATTGCTATGTTTTCTGGTAAAAAAGGATTAACCAAATTAAAATCCAATTGGTTTAAAATAAAAGGAAATGTTCCGTAATTTCCTTTTAATTGAAAATACAACTGATGCAATTTTTCTTGATAAAATAATGTGCTTCTGGCTCCCAAGCCTAAAATAACTATTCGTACCATTATGAGATATATTTTAAAATTATTACCACCAAATATTTATTAGAATTATTTATTTTTGAAAATTGAACCACTCTTTTTCTTTTAAAAGCGAAAAAACTATAATTTATATTTTATTGATTACATTTTGAAGATTTTATTGTTGGACTGTTGTAATCCAATAAAAAATTTGATTTAAATGGTCAAGAATTATGCATAATATAGATTTTATAAGTATAACTCCAATATACTCATCAAAGATTAACTTTTACAGTATTTTTAAATTAAATTTTTAATCAGTTCTAAAACAGTAGAACAATTCAATTTTTGTTGTGCAATAAAACAATTATATTTACTAATAATAGCAGTATTTTATAAATACAATTACTATTTAAAAAACCCAATGACAGTTTAAAAACAATAAGAATTGATGGACGGTTTAAAATATATTTCGACTGCATCGCAACGATAATGGAAGCAATTGGAGTTTTGACAAATTTCGTTGGATCATTATTCATCATTTTTAGATTTATTTATTCATTAAAAAGTATAAATCTTGTCATTTATATTATATTGCGGCAAGCAGCTGTAAAATCCATTTTTTTCGGGCTTAGAAATCTTAATCGCTACCGATATAATGGCAACAATTAGAACGAAACCTTCTTTAAAATCAGTTTCTATTTTAGGTATAATTGTAATTATTAGAACTTTTTTAAGTCTTTCACTTCAATGGAGTTACAAGAAAAATTACGTTGGCAAAAATTTAAGGAAAAGAATGATGAGTACAGCTTATCCATATAAAATTTAATATTAACTTTTACGAGGTCAGTAGATAATTTCATATCTTGCAACTCAACAAAATAGGGGAATTATGGATTTATTTACAGGACAAAACCTTTTAGAGTTTGCTGAA
>NZ_JAXCIA010000049.1:0-13358 GCF_035985025.1 Flavobacterium sp. PL11 | reverse complement strand
GGAGATTTAACCCCTAGCAAAACTCCTAATCCATCTAATTCCATACCCCAAAATTAGCTAAGTTTTTAATAATCCACTAATTTAAGCGAAGAACCTTGTTTTTATTCAATTCTTTAAGTTCATCTCGAATTTCTTCAAGAACATTTAACATATCGTCTTTGTAAAGAGCATTGTTTTTAATAATGACGTTGATCCATCGTATAACTCTATAACAAAGAAATACTAATAGAACCAACCATAATAGCATTGCCACATTAGATGCGTAATTAGAAAAATTTTCCATTTCTATAATTTATAATGATTTAACAACATTTTTTCGTAGACTTTGTCAGGTAATATTCTTTTCAAAACGATCGAGAATTTTTGAAGGAAAGCACCAACCTTATAATGAATCTTTGGACTTGGATCCAATATAATTTTATAAACAGCTTCGGCCATCTCATCAGGATTGCTGCCACTATTAACATGCTCATCCATTGCTTTTAATGTTTTTCCGTATGATAATTCATAAGCTGAACCTTTTACAAGAGGCGCATGATAACGTCCTGCTGCAATATTAGTGGCAAAATCGCCTGGAGCAATATTGGTAATATGTATACCAAATGATTTTACTTCCATTCTCAAAGCTTCTGTTATTAATTCTAAGGCTCCTTTTGAGGCAGAATAGACGCTCCGGTAAGGCAAACCCATATATCCAGCTATAGAAGTAATATTGATAATTAATCCTGATTTTTGCACACGCATTTGCGGCAATACTGCTTTGATTACTTCAATAGGTCCAAAAAAATTAGTTTCAAAATTATTTTTAATCTCTTCCATTGGAATTTCTTCCAGAGGTCCTGTAATTCCAACACCAGCATTATTAATGACAACATCCAGTTTTCCAGATGTAGCTATTATTTTGGCAACAGCCTGACCAATTGAATCTGCATTTCGAACATCTAAAAATAATAAAGGAAAAACCGAATTTAGTATTCGTTCTGGATTTCTACTGGTTCCGTAAACTATAAAACCTTTTTGATGTAAAAATTCGCCTATAGATTTGCCTATTCCTGAGGAACCGCCTGTAACAAGAACTACTTTACTCATTGAAATGATGTTTAAATTTACGAGACGTCTAAAAATAAAAAAATCTTCCAAAAGGAAGACCAATATAATATGAAAATGGTTGTGAAAACTGAAATAGATTTAGTTAAAAAATGGCAAGCGACCTACATCGCACCGCTCAACCACGTACCCTTGCTATGTTCCCATCCTGGGGGAGTCTGCAGGAGCTGGTCGTGTAGGACTTGCCGGTGCAAATATACAATACTTTTTATATTTTTACAATACCTTTGCAGCTATAAATTATCGTTGTATATTGTTCTATCAAATTTTAAAACTATGAAAAAATATAACTTCCTATCTATCATTTTATTAGGAATTACATTAGTCAATTGCGGTGACACAAAAAAAGGTGAAAATTCTATATTTACTATCGATTCAAGTACCCTGAAAGAGCAATATAAGCCAGAAGAGTCGTTAGAAATAGGTATTGTAAATGCTAATAAGAAAGAAATTGATAGCATTATCTATTATATAAATGATCAAAAAATAAGTTCTAAAAAAGGTGCCGAAAAATTAACAGTTCAATTAAAAGACAATAAATTAGGATATCAAAATCTTAAAGCGCTCGTTTATTTTGAAGGAGATAATAGTGAAGCAACTGCGCGAGTTGAACTCGTTTCTGATGTACAACCTAAATTATTAAAGTACACTATTGTAAATACTTATCCGCATGATTACCAAGCCTACACTCAAGGTTTAGAATTTTATCGAGATACACTTTATGAAGGAACAGGCAATGGCGTAGGTGTTTCTGGAAAGAGAGGAATATCAAGTTTGAGAAAAACAGATTATAAAACAGGAAAAGTTTATAAAAAAATAGAATTAGCGGATCAATATTTTGGCGAGGGAATTACTATTCTAAATAATAAAGTATATCAGCTTACTTGGCAAAATAACGAAGGATATATTTACAATGTAGATACTTTTAAGAAAGAAAAAACATTTCCCTATTTCAAAAAAAACATAGAAGGTTGGGGTCTTACAAATGATGGAACCTATCTATACCAATCAGATGGAACAGAAAAAATTTGGAAAATAGATGCTAAAACACTCAAAGAAGTAGATTATATCAATGTGTATTCTTATGAAACTAAGATAAAATCAGTAAACGAACTGGAATGGATTGACGGAAAAATATATGGTAATATCTATCAAAAAGATGCAATTGCTGTTATCAATCCCAATACGGGCGCTGTAGAAGGAATTATTAACCTTATTGATTTAAAAGCTAAAGTTTCTCAACTGCCAGATACTGATGTTCTCAATGGAATTGCTTATAATCCCAAAACCAAAACTATATTTGTCACTGGTAAAAACTGGGATAAAATGTTCGAAATTAAAGTTACAGAATGATCCTGTAACTAAGCATATAATTCGAAAATTACATGATATAAAAATTGATTTGTTGATGCAATTAACTTTATATGGTTTTTTATAATCAGGATAATAGGGGGCTATTACTCAAAAGATTTCAATGACCTGTTGATACATTGACCATAATAAAAAAAGAGGAGCGTTGAGCTCCTCTTTTTTTTTAAAATAAACTAGAATTAATTATCTCAAAATAAAACTAGTCTTAGAAACTAGCTGCCCTTTGTCAAAAATATTAATAAAATAAGTTCCTTTAACAAAATCTTTTCCTTTTAAATCTTCTGTAACTTGCACCGTTTTATTATCATAATTTACATTAGTAATAAAACTATAAGTCAAAATATCATCATCAAAATTTTCAGTTTTTTTATCTCCAATTACATTGTTTTTTCCATCGATTACTTGAACATAAAAACTTTTATTTCCTGATTTTGCAATGACATTTTCAGCAATTGTAAAACTAACTCTTAACACGTCAGCTCTTCTAGCTTTATCGGTTTCAATTTGTTTGCCTGAACTACGAACTTTAAAAGCTGATCCACGAGTGTTTAAAACCGTTAACTTGGAACCCATTTCTACCGCTTTTGACAATTCTTCATTTTGACCTGTCAAAGCTTCAACATTTTTTCTAGATTCTCCTAACACTACAACCGTGCTATCACGCTGTGTAGTCAATGTAGTGTTCGCTAATTTTAAGTTTTCATTCTCAGTCATCAATACCTTCATATTAGCTTGCAATGAATTAAATTGCGTTCTATATTTTGATAATGAAGCGACATCACCTTTTGACTTACTCAATTGAGACATTAAGTTTACCACTTTATCTCTTTCTTGTATTAGCTCGTCAGACATTGAGGTGTTCTCAGCAATTGCTGCATCATAAGTAGTTTTTAATTCTTGCAAATCTTTCATCACCGATTCTTTCTCAGTGATCGTATTAGTCATCTCTACTTTACTTGTATCAGCATCTGAAGACATTTTGAAAATATAAACTAAACTACCTACTAATAAAATAGCTAATACTGCAATTACTGCCTTTAAACTAGAACTGCTTTTTTGATTTTCCATCTGTATTTTTTTCAAATTTAATAATATATAACTATCTATTAACGAAACTTTATACATTTATAGTATTTTTGAATAAAAATATTTTTTGATGGACAAGATTATTCCTTTTACAATTAAAGATCTCTCAAAGATTACGAACCATCGAAGTGGCGAAATAAAATTTGGCGAGAAGATGATAGCAATCCCAAAAGATACTGATATTCTTAAATTTCTAAAAAACTGTGAGGCTAAATATGTACTTTTTGGTATTCCTGAAGACATTGGTGTAAGAGCAAATTACGGCAGACCTGGAGCTGCATCAGCATGGGATAGTGCAATCAAGAGTATTGCTAATATTCAGAATAATCGCTTTTGTAAAGGAAGTCAAATTATTATTTTAGGACAACTTGATGTAGCTAACCTTTTAAAAGAAGTTTCGTTTTTAAATTTTAATGATATTGACGATCGCTCTAAGCTAAGTCAATTAGTAGAAAAAATTGATAAAGATGTTGCACATATTATTTTCAATCTTGTCAAATTAGATAAAATACCTATCATCATTGGAGGTGGTCATAATAATTCTTACGGTAATATTAAAGGTACGGCTCTTGCCAAAGGAAAAGCGATAAATGCTATCAACTTCGATGCTCACTCCAACTTCAGAATATTAGAAGGACGCCACAGTGGAAACGGATTTTCGTATGCTTATGAAGAGGGTTTTCTTAAAAAATATTTTATTTTTGGATTACACGAAAATTATGTGTCAAAAAGTGTCCTTGATATTATTAAAAAAATTGAAGATCGCGTTCGCTATAATACTTATGATAGTATAGCGATAAGAAAAGAAAAGCATTTTGATACCGAAATGGAAAAAGCAGCAGAGTTTATGAGTAAAGAACACTTCGGACTTGAAATCGATTTAGATGCAATTCCTAATATTGCTAGTAGCGCAATGACTTTAAGTGGTTTTTCTATTGAAAATCTTAGGCAGTTTATTTCTTTTTTTGCAAAAAATAAAAACGTTTCCTATTTGCATATTTGCGAAGGCGCACCTGACTTAGCAGAAGATAAAAATAATCATTTGATTGGTCAATTAATAGGATATTTAATCACTGATTTTATAAAATCGAACACATCAATTCAAGAATAGGGATTACACAGTTATTTTGTAATAGAATAGCTAGCTGATGTATATATTAAAAGCATCAAAAATAATAATCCTATCTTTGCACAACTATACATGTACTTATTACATGATATTTAAACTTAAAATATGTTATTCGAAGATTTATCACTCTCAAAAAGTATACAAAGAGCTGTATTTGAACAAGGCTATATAGAAGCAACACCAATACAAGAACAAGCAATTCCCATAGTTTTATCAGGCCGCGATATGATAGGATGTGCACAAACTGGCACTGGAAAAACAGCGGCTTTTGCAATACCAATAATCCATCAATTGCATAGAATAGTAGGATCCTCAAAAAAGGCAAGTCCAATTCGAGCTTTAGTAATTACACCTACAAGAGAATTAGCAGTACAAATAGGTCAAAATTTTGATCAATATGCAAAATATACTAATCTTGTTCAACTAACAATTTTTGGTGGAGTGTCACAAGTGCCACAAGTGGAAATGTTAAAAAAAGGAATTGATATTTTAATTGCAACTCCAGGTCGATTACTTGATTTAGTTAAACAAGGATTTATCGATTTGGATCATTTACATACCTTAGTACTTGATGAAGCCGATCAAATGCTGGATATGGGATTTGTAAATGATGTCAAGAAAATCGTAAAATTGACACCAAATAATAGGCAAACACTTCTATTTTCAGCCACAATGCCTATTGCGATAAGAGAGCTCGCAGAAATGTTTTTAAAGGATCCTGAAACAGTTAGTGTTTCTCCAGTTTCATCAACTGCTGAAAATGTGGAGCAAAGAGTTTATTTTGTTGAAAAAGCAGAAAAAAGAAACTTATTATATCATCTAATAAAAAACGAAAATTTATCTAATGTATTAGTTTTTTCAAGAACAAAACATGGTGCTGATAATGTTGTAAAAGCATTGCGCAAACACGATATTGCCGCCGAAGCCATTCATGGAGATAAATCTCAAAATGCAAGACAGCGTGTTTTAGATGGTTTTAAAAATAAGGAAATTAATGTTCTTGTTGCCACTGATATTGCTGCAAGGGGAATTGATATTGATCAATTGCCTTATGTAATCAACTTTGATTTACCTAATGTTCCTGAAACCTATGTACACCGAATAGGGAGAACAGGACGTGCTGGAAATGATGGTGTTGCCATTTCTTTTTGTGGGAAAGATGAACATCAATACTGGAAAGATATTCAAAGATTGATAAAAGTTGATGTAAAAATTGTTAGTGATCATCCGTACGGTTGGCACTCAGGAAGTCCTGAAACTGCTCCTGGAGTAAAACAAAATAACTCTAATAGAAGTGGCGCTGCCCACAAATCTAGAAAATCAGAAGTTTCCAAGCAAAATAAAAAACGCTGGTATTAATTTTTTTAATGTCACTTTTCTGAGCTATTTCTTAAATACTAAAAAAAATTAAATTAGTAGATTTCTAAAATTGGAAGTTTGCAATTCACCTTAAAAAAATAGCCTGTCAGCATTTGTGAACAGGCTATTTTTTTATTATTATATCTGAGAATATTTATAATGCACAACTTTAAGTACAGTTTGTTATTCTATGATTTAATACTGCAAATTATCAATTTTAATAATCGCATTATAATTCTCTTATTTCTAAATCTTCTGGTTTTCTCAGTTTACCAACGGAGTTGCCAACTATAGCTGCTACTGCAGAATCACTTGTTATATTCACCACCGTTCTACACATATCTAAAGGTCTATCAATTGCAAATATTAGTGCTAAACCAGCTTCTGGGATTCCAGCTTGACCTAAAACTATAACCAGCATCACCATTCCGGCGCTTGGCACGGCCGCTGAACCTATGGAAGCTAAAGTAGCTGTAACGACAATCATCAACTGGGTTGTCAAATCTAAATGAATTCCCATTGCTTGTGCAATAAAAACGGCTGCAACTGCCTGATATAAACTGGTTCCATCCATATTTACTGTTGCTCCAAGTGGTAAAACAAAACTTGTGACCTCCTCATCAACACCTAAATGTTCAGTGACACGTTCTAAAGTTACAGGTAAAGTTGCCGCACTTGAACTCGTTGAAAAAGCGAGTAATTGCGCGGGAGCGATGGCGGCGAAAAAACGTCTTGGTCCAACTTTAGCAAAACTATAAAGTAGTGTAGGATATACAATATAAGTCATTATTAGAAGACCAACTAAAACAGTCAATCCATAAATGGCTAAAGCGCCTAGAGTTGTGAAATCAGGAATCTCTACCATCAATGAAGCCATCAATGCAAAAACTCCTATCGGGGCTGCAAGCATAATGATATCAATGATTTTTAAAATAACCTCGTTTAAACCCTTAAAAAAATCAACTACTGGTTGTGCTTTCTTTTGATCAATCAATATAATTCCGATCCCTAAGAGAATGGTAAACAAAATTACTTTTAGCATACTTGCATTATCTGTAAGTGCTTGAAAGAAATTTTCTGGAACTACATCGACTAACGGTTGTAATGGTCCTTGATTCTTAGCTGATGCTGCTAACTCAATTTTTGCATTGGCATCACCAGTAAAGCTTTTTAAGAGTGTATCTCTTGAGACTTCATTAATATAACTTCCAGGCTTAATCACATTAGCTAAGACAAGACCTATAGAAACTGCAGTTACCGTGGTAAATAAATAAAGTACCACCGTTCTACCACCTAATTTTGACAATTTAGAAATATCTTTTAAATCAGCCAAACCTGTTATTAAGGAAACAACAATAAGTGGAACGGCAATCATTTTTAAAAGATTAATAAAAATGGTTCCAAAAGGTTTAATCCAATCTGTTACAGGATCGACCAATTGAAGATTTTTCATCAAAATACCAAATAATAGACCGAGAATCATCCCTATCAATATTTTCCAGTGTAGGGCTAATTTCATTTCAAAGTTTTATTTAGTAAGTAAAAATCGGCAAGTACAATAGCTGCCATTGCTTCAACGATAGGAACAGCACGTGGAACAACACAAGGATCATGACGTCCTTTACCAGTCATTTCAGTTATATTACCTTTATTATCTAGCGATTCTTGTTGTTGCATTATAGTTGCTACAGGTTTAAAAGCCACACGGAAGTATATATCCATGCCATTGCTAATACCGCCTTGAATACCACCAGAAAGATTGGTTCGAGTCGTGCCATCGCTATTATATAAATCATTGTGCTGACTACCTTTCATGGTAGCACCTTCAAAACCGCTGCCATATTCAAATCCTTTTACAGCGTTTATAGAAAGCATTGCTTTTCCAAGCTCGGCATGAAGCTTATCAAAAACGGGCTCTCCAAGTCCAATGGGCACATTTTGAATCACACAAGTAACAGTTCCACCTACAGTATCGCCTTGTTTTCTAATATCGCGAATATATTCTTCCATTATTTTAGCCATTTCCTCATCAGGACAACGAACAGGATTATTTTCAGTTTTTGAAAAATCTAAGTCGTGATACGATTTGTCTAATACGATAGGTCCCACAGAGGAAACATAAGCATTGATTTTAATTTGAGGTAACATTTGTTTAGCAATGGCACCAGCCACTACTCTACTGGCTGTTTCCCTTGCTGAACTGCGTCCTCCACCTCTATAATCACGAATACCATATTTCTGTTCATAAACATAGTCAGCATGACTCGGTCTATAATTGTCTTTTATATGTGAGTAGTCATCTGATTTTTGATTAGTATTAGGAATAATATATCCTATAGGAGTACCTGTGGTTTTACCCTCAAAAATGCCAGATAAAAACTGTACATCATCAGGTTCTTTACGCTGTGTCACTATAGCTGACTGACCCGGTTTTCGGCGCGACATTTCTACTTGTATAGCTTCAAAATCTATACTTATTCCTGATGGACACCCATCTATAATTCCACCTAAAGCATCACCATGAGATTCTCCAAAAGTGGTAAGTCTAAATAGTGTTCCGTAGCTATTTCCTGCCATTATTATAAGTTTTTAACAAAAGTATAATTTTAAATCAAAGTTTTAAAGGATCATATTTAAATTATTGATTAATAATAGACTTTTTATTGATTTATGATTTGGTATTATTTTAAATGAAAGATTATAAATTATATAAACTATAAATGCAATATTACAATTATAAGTAAGTAAGTTAAACTATATTTGCAAAAAATAAAACTAAACTTATGAAAAAGATTGTAATGTCAGCCATTATGCTGATTGGGTTAACATTTGCGGCTCAAGCCCAAGATATTTCTAAAAATGCAATTGGTTTACGTTTTGGCGATAGCGGCGGTTTTGGTGGTGAGATTTCATATCAAAGAGCGTTATCAACTGATAACCGACTAGAATTAGATTTGGGTTGGAGAAATAGAAGCAATTTTAATAATAATAGTTATGATGATAAAGCTATTAAATTAACGGGGTTGTACCAGTGGGTTTGGAATATTGATGGTGGATTTAATTGGTATGCTGGTGTAGGTGGAGGATTAGGAAGCTATAGTTACGATGATAATAATAAAAAATCGTATAATGATACATTTGCATTTGCAGCTGGAGATATAGGAATTGAGTATAATTTTGATTTTCCTTTATTAGTTTCTTTGGATTTCAGACCAGAATTTGGTGGAAGTGGTTATTACAAAAATAATTACGGATCAGATATTGCATTGTCACTGAGATATCAATTTTAGACCTACAATAAGTTTAAAAAAAAGCTGTTCACAAGGTGAACAGCTTTTTTTTTATTTAAATTGTATTTCTTTCTTCGAATTTATTTTAACAACACAAAAAGGATTTGTAAGTGCTTGAGTGACTATACTTCCAGGATCTGGATTAGTATTTTTAACTTTTATGACAATTGCATCAGCGGTTTCTGCTATAGTACTAATCCCAATACTATATCCGCCTGTAGGTTTTTCACCCATATTTAAAATAATAAAATTAGCCTGATTAAGATCGTTTGTATTAATTTTACCTTTTAAATTTGGATCATTGAGAAGCATTTTAATTTCGCTGGGTTCTGACAAAATTTCATAAAATTCGATGCTTGCACCACCATATTGTTGCTGCGTTATGACCTCATATAAATTAGTATTACTCAATGAATTCACTTGAGTGGAACCACAGGAAGCCAAAGTAATTGCAACTAATAATAGGAACGTTTTATTCATTTTATTTTTAGTATTGATCTTTTGCCACTTTGTATTATTTTATTTTACTAATTGCCTTATGATACAAAGCTTCGTAAAGCGGTAAAATATTTTTAATGTCAAATTGTTTTGCTACAATTAATGCGTTTTCTTTAAATCGGGTTAAAGTGGCATCATCTTTTAGAATCTTTAGTGCATTTTGAGCCATTTCCTCAATATTTCCTACATCGCTTAGATATCCAGATATTCCTTCAAAATTAACTTCTGACAGTCCTCCTGAATTACTCGATATAATAGGAACCCCACAAGCCATTGCCTCTAAAGCTGCTAATCCAAAGCTCTCTGTTTCAGATGGAAGTAAGAACAAATCAGTTAAACATAAGATTTCATCAATTTCATTACTATTCCCAAAGAATATAACCTTATCGGTAATTCCTAATTCCTGACATAAATTTTCAGCCATTTCTTTTTCGGGACCATCGCCTACCATCATTAATTTAGCAGGGATTACTTTTTGAATGTTATAGAAAATTTTAATGACATCAGGAATTCTTTTTACTTTCCTAAAATTACTGATGTGCGTAATAATCCTTTCGCCTGGTTTAGCCATGACGGAACGCTTACATGGAGAATCCGATTCTTTTTCACTTTTATTTAATTCTATAAAATTAGGGATCACCTCAATTTCATTAGTAATATTAAATAATTTTAGCGTATCCTCTTTCAAACTTTGGGAAACCGAAGTAACATAATCTGATTTATTAATGCTAAATGTAACTGCTGGTTTATAAAACGGATGGTTACCCACTAATGTTATATCCGTTCCATGTAGAGTGGTAATCATGGGAATATCTATTCCTTCGTCTTTTAGCATTTGTTTAGCCATATAACCTGCATATGCGTGCGGAATAGCATAATGCACATGAAGTACCTCTATTTTATATAGTTTCACCATATCTACTAACTTACTAGATAAAGCTAACTCATAGGGCTGATAATGGAATAAAGCATATTCAGGAACATTTACCTCATGGTAATGTACATTAGGACTTAAAAGAGCTAAGCGTACAGGTTGACTATAAGTTATAAAATGGATTTCGTGTCCTCGACGTGCTAATTCTAAGCCTAATTCTGTGGCTACAACTCCACTACCTCCAAAGGTTGGATAACAAACTATTGCAATTTTCATGTATGTGATTTAATAGTAACGAAAATACTAAAATAGCAATGATATATTATTGAAATTTAAGTTAAAACTACTTTTTATTTAGAATCTCATTCTTTGAATTCTTATGGCATTCAAAATTGCCAGTAATGCAACTCCAACATCTGCAAAAATAGCCTCCCACATAGTGGCTAATCCTCCCGCCCCGAGTACTAATACTATTAGCTTGACAGAAAAAGCAAGTAAAATATTTTGCCACACTATTTGTTTTGTTTTTCTTCCAATGTTAATTGCGGTAACTATTTTAGTAGGCTGATCATTTTGGATCACAATATCGGCAGTTTCAATAGTCGCATCACTTCCTAGCCCGCCCATTGCAATTCCAACATCTGCAAGTGCGATCACTGGTGCATCATTGACGCCATCGCCTACAAAGGCTACTTTGTATTTTTGTTGCAGTAATGCCTCTACTTTTTCTACTTTATTTTCAGGTAATAAATTTCCAAAAGCTTGATCAATATTGAGTTCTTTGGCCACAGCATCAACCACAGTTTGATTGTCTCCAGAAAGAACCATTGTTTTAATCTTTAATTTATGTAAACGATTAATCGCATCTTTTGCATCCGTTTTTATCTGATCAGCAATAATAAAATGGCCTACGTATTTTTGATTGATCGCTACAACAATAGTTGTATACGGAATGGTGTTAAGCGCAAGATCATAATCAATATTATATCTAACCATTAATTTAGGACTACCTACTAAAATTTCTTTGTCATTAACTACTCCCTTAAGCCCCATTCCTGGCACTTCAGTTACAGCTGTAACGGTCAAATTACTTTTATAATCAGCAGCATATTGTATTATAGCAGATCCTACTGGGTGTGTAGACTTAGATTCAATGGCTGCGGTATAGGTTACCAATTTTTCCTCGCTAATCCCAACAGCTACTACTCTTTGCACTTTAAAAACACCCTGTGTTAATGTTCCTGTTTTATCCATAACCACAACCTGAATTGCTGCCATTACATCTAAAAATGAAGAGCCTTTAAACAAAATTCCATTTTTACTTGCAGCGCCAATACCGCCAAAATAGCCTAATGGAATTGAAATAACTAACGCACAGGGACAAGAAATAACTAGAAAAATTAATGCTCTATACAACCAGTCTTGGAATATATAATTAGCTACAAAGAATATAGGTACAAAACAAATGGCTATGGCAAGATAAACAACAATAGGAGTGTAAATTTTAGCAAATTTTCTTATAAATAGTTCTGTTGGTGCTTTTTTAGTGGTGGCTTCTTGAACCATTTCAAGTATTTTAGATAATTTGCTGTCCGTAAATACAGCAGTTACTTCAATACGAGAAACCGCATTTAAGTTTATCATCCCAGCAAGAATAATGTCGCCTTTAACTTTTGAATCTGGTTTGCTTTCACCAGTTAAAGCTGCTGTATTAAAGCTTGCTTGACTTGACAGTAATATTCCATCTAAAGCTAATTTTTCACCAAGCTTTAATTCAATAATTTCACCAATATTTACCGTCGCTGCTTTTTTAACAGTTACTATTTCACCTTGTACAACACTGGCTTCATCTGGACGTTCATCTAACAAGGATTTAATATTTGATTTTGCTTTTTTGACAGCTAAAGTTTGGAATAATTCCCCAATGGCGTAAAACAACATTACAGTGACACCCTCAGCATATTGACCAATAGCAAAAGCACCAAATGTAGCAATACTCATCAGCAAGAATTCTGAAAAAAACTCCCCTTTTCTCATGCTTTGTACCGCCTCTTTAAAAACCGGAAAACCTACTGGAATGTAAGCCACAACATACCAAATAATTCTAATCCCGCCATAAAACCACGATTGAGGGAAAAAATTATCTAGCCCTAACGCTACTATTAATAAAATAGCGCTAATTATTGAAGGTAAAAAAAACTGAGTTAAACTTCCATTAATCGTGCTATGATCATGATCGTGACCATCAGCATCACTATGAACGAAACTACTTTCAAATTTATCGTCCACGCTACAACAACTAGAAGCTGGATGATTATTAATTTTGCTTTCTGTCTTTTTTCTATTTGAATGAACTTCGTCTATAGGTGTATAAGGCATGTTTATTAATTTTTATAAGCTTTATTAAATTATAGTAGAAAATTATAGTGATGCACTAAGATAAAAAAAAATGATTTATACTATCGAAATATTAACACTTCATTGTTAGCAAAATGGAATTAAGTGAACAACTAATTTATGCATTATGATAACAATCTCATATTATAAATCAATCCTGTCCTAAACGTTTTAGGACTAAATAAATTTCCTTAATTCCATTGACTTTATTGCCTTTAAATCGTGATTTTCAAAATAGAACCCCCTG
>NZ_JAXCIA010000048.1:0-13951 GCF_035985025.1 Flavobacterium sp. PL11 | reverse complement strand
ATATGCGAAACAAACCTTCGCATATACACCCAAATGTGGATAGATTGGCGAATGTTTGTTTCGCTTTATTACAATTTCAAAACTAACGTTTTTTTTTCTACAAATCATCAAAGGGACTTTTTATTCGTTGAATACTTTTCGTACTTACATGAGTGTAAATTTCAGTCGTTTTTCTACTGCTATGCCCTAACAATTCTTGAATATACCTGAGATCGGTGCCGCTTTCTAGCAAATGGGTAGCATAGCTATGTCTCAACCAATGTAAAGTTACTGGTTTTATTATACCCGTTTTTTGAAGTGCTTGTTCTAAAACACTTTGCAAACTTTTTGTAGAATAGGGCACACCAGCATTTTGCCCTTCAAAAAGCCAAATTGTAGGTTTGCTTATTACGTAATACTCCCGAAGCATTTCTAATATTTTTAGGGACAAAGGAGCAATTCGGTCTTTTTTACCTTTGCTTTGACGAATGATTACAATTCCTCTATGGGAATCTATATCATTTGGTTTTAAATTTAAAAGTTCACTGCAGCGTAAACCGCAGCTGTATAGCAACGAAAGCATTGTTTTGTGTTTGATGTTATTATGCGCAGTCAAGATCAATTTTATTTTTCTTTACTCAATACATTAGGTAATAGCTTGGATCGTTTTGGTCTGTGAATCTTGTCTACTTCAATTTTAGTTTCTCTAACTGTCATAAAAAACAGCTTAACCGCATTAACAGTTTGGTTCTAATACGAAGCTGAAAGCTTCTTTTGCAATATATAATCGTTATTAAAAATAATCACATCCTCATTATTTATTGCAGCAACTGGCTTTTCTCGATAGAAAACTAGAAAGGATTTTAAGGCTTCACTATAGGTAGCAATAGTGCTTTGGCTATAGCGTTTAGAATGCAGCCATTGCCTAAATTTTTCTATTTGAACACTACCTTCAGTCGAAGGCAACGAGTGGGAGTGAGGCGCTATTAAGAATCGTTTTCTGTGTTCCTTTGTGTCAGGAAGGTGCCATGCCTGTAGTGACTGACTCCAGCGTGCTCCCTCTAATTTTTTGATTCGGGCGATTAAAGCGGCACTTTTTTTCAAAATATACTGCAATTCGTTTTTCCCCTTTGTGCTTAATAATTTTAGCTGACCACTTCATTTGCAGGAATGTATAAGAGTAAAGATTGTTTGTTTTATTATAAACTAATGGCTAATAATTAGTTTATAAATGTGCAAAAACTAGCTAATGGTGGTGCGGTATTGTGACAAAAAATTACTTTTTATGAATTTAAAATAGGTGCATATTTAATTTGAGTGCGGTTTAGAACCTGAACAAGGTGTATAGGCGATCCATAGTATCAATTTAGTGGGCTTAGATAAACAAATTATTAATAATAAAAGGTGTCTTGTAAACCACGCTCATCATAGCCCCGGTAGTAGTGAAAACTCATGCAGGTTGAAAACCGCTTTTTTCTGGTGGTGGCAGAGCGACCATAGGAAGCTCCTGCCAGCGCCTAGAAAAAGGGTTTGAAACCAAATGAGTTGTAACGAATAACGGGAATAGCTCCTAAATAAACGGAATATAAATCGTGAAAATAAGGTCATAAAAAATCCCAATTACAAACTTAAGTAATTGGGAAGTTTAATTAGTGCCAACTGGGAATAGCTGTTATTTAACAATAACCCATTGTCCTGAGGCTAGTAAGCTTTCAGCTTTTTTATATTTCATTTCTTGGATCTGTCCGTTGGCGACGTTTTGAATGCTAACGGTATCATTGCGGTTAATTTTTGGCATTTCTCTGGTGATAGTTTCCGTGATAGTGCGTTGTTGTGTTTGTCCCGCTTCACGATTTGCCCCTTCACTGCTCACGATCTCGTCTTTATTGAGTTCGTAATCTTCCCTTGGAGCCACATCAACAGCTTCTTGAATGTGTTGATTTTCTTGAGCCGGTAAATCTCCTTTGAACAAGAAGGAAATGACTTCCTTATTGACATTGTCTATCATGGCTCTAAATAAATTAAAAGCTTCTAGTTTATAAATCAGCAATGGATCTTTTTGCTCGTGAACGGCAAGTTGAACTGATTGTTTCAATTCGTCCATTTTACGTAAGTGTTTTTTCCAGGCTTCATCAACAATGGCTAATGTGATGTTTTTTTCAAAATCAGCAACAAGTTGCGCCCCTTGAGAATCATAAGCTATTTTCAAATCAGTAACCACATTCAGCGATTTTATGCCATCGGTAAACGGAACTACAATACGTTCAAACTGATTGTTTTTATCTTCATAAACCGTTTTTATAATAGGGAAAGCTTCTCTAGCACTCCTCGCAGTTTTCTCAGTGTAATATTCTAATGTCGCTTTATATACTTTTCCAGTTAATTCAGTTTCGCTCATCTTAGCAAACTCACTCTCGGTAACGGGTGAAGTAATAGAAAAATAGCGTATCAATTCAAATTCAAAATTTTTGAAATCAGATACGGCTTTATTTTGACTAATGATAACTTCGCAGGTATCATAAAGCATATTAGCAATGTCTAATTTTAAACGCTCTCCAAACAAAGCATGACGTCGACGTTTGTAGATTACTTCACGTTGTGCATTCATAACGTCATCATATTCTAATAAACGCTTACGAACACCAAAATTGTTTTCTTCTACTTTTTTCTGCGCACGCTCAATAGATTTTGTCATCATCGAATGCTGAATCACTTCTCCCTCTTCTAATCCCATTCTGTCCATTACTTTGGCTACTCTTTCTGAACCAAATAAACGCATAAGGTTATCTTCAAGAGAAACGTAAAACTGTGAACTTCCTGGATCTCCTTGACGTCCTGCACGACCACGTAACTGGCGATCGACACGACGAGAGTCATGACGCTCAGTACCTACAATGGCTAATCCACCCGCTGCTTTTACCTCGGCAGATAGTTTAATATCGGTACCACGACCAGCCATGTTTGTTGCAATAGTAACTACTCCTGGTTTGCCTGCTTCCTCAACAATTTGCGCCTCCTGCTTGTGCATTTTAGCGTTTAATACGTTGTGAGTAACACCACGCATTTTCAACATTCGACTTAATAATTCAGAAATCTCTACCGAAGTGGTACCAATAAGTACTGGTCTTCCTGCTTTAGACAATTCGCTTACATCTTCAATTACTGCATTAAACTTTTCACGAGTCGTTTTATAAATAAAATCTTCTTTGTCTAATCTCGCCATTGCTCGGTTAGTAGGAATTTCTACTACATCTAATTTATATATAGTCCACAACTCACCAGCTTCAGTAACAGCAGTTCCTGTCATTCCGCCCAGTTTGTTATACATTCTAAAATAGTTTTGTAAAGTAACTGTTGCAAATGTTTGGGTTGCTGCTTCAATTTTTACATTTTCTTTAGCTTCAATCGCTTGGTGTAATCCGTCAGAATAACGACGACCGTCCATGATACGACCTGTTTGCTCATCTACAATCATGATTTTATTGTCCATGATTACGTATTCTACATCTTTTTCAAACAATGCGTATGCTTTTAAAAGTTGGGTCAACGTATGAATACGCTCGCTTTTTATGCCGAAATCTTGGAATAACTTTTCTTTTTCTTCGGCTTCAGTATCTTTATCTAGTTTTTTCTTTTCGATTGTAGCTATTTCTGTTCCAATATCTGGAAGTACAAAAAACTCAGAATCAGTATCGCCGGAAAGATATTGTATACCATTGTCTGATAATTCGACTTGATTGTTTTTTTCTTCAATAACAAAATACAATGCCTCATCAATCTTGTGCATTTCTCTTTTATTATCCTGCATATATTGGTTTTCGGTTTTTTGAAGCAATTGTTTAATTCCTTCCTCACTCAAAAACTTGATTAACGCTTTGTTTTTTGGCAACGCTCTGTAGGCTCTTAATAATTGAAATCCACCTTCTTTAGTGTTTCCCTCTTTTATTAATTTTTTAGCTTCTGATAAAAAACCATTAGCAAGCTGACGTTGCAGTGCAACAAGATTTTCTATTTTTGGTTTCATTTCCATGAATTCGTGGCGATCTCCCTGAGGAACTGGACCAGAAATAATCAAAGGAGTTCTTGCATCATCAATTAAAACCGAATCGACCTCATCGACAATGGCATAGTTGTGTTTTCGCTGTACCAAATCGTTTGGCGAATGCGCCATATTATCTCTTAAATAGTCAAAACCAAATTCGTTATTGGTTCCGTAAGTGATATCAGCCTCATACGCTTTTCTTCTTTCGTCAGAGTTGGGTTGGTAGTTATCAATACATTCCACGGTCATACCGTGAAATTCAAATAACGGTGCTTTCCACGTGCTATCTCTTTTTGCTAAATAATCATTCACGGTTACTAAATGCACTCCGTTTCCTGTTAATGCATTTAAGTACAGCGGCAAAGTTGCCACTAATGTCTTTCCTTCACCCGTTTGCATCTCGGCTACTTTTCCTTCATGTAAAACCATTCCGCCTATTAATTGCACGTCGTAGTGGATCATGTCCCAGGTAATTTCTTTTCCTGCAGCACTCCAAGAATTTGACCATACCGAGTTGTCACCGTCTAAGGTGATATAACTTTTTACTCCAGAAAGTTCACGATCTTTAGCAGTAGCAGTTACTATTATTTGTGAGTTATCTTTAAAGCGTCTTGCTGTTTCTTTTACAACTGCAAAAGCTTCTGGAAGAATTTCCAATAATGTTTTTTCAGAAACATCATACGCCTCTTTTTCAAGAGCATCAATAGCAATATAAAGATCTTCTCTTTGATCAATGTCAAGAGTTCCCTCTACTTGTAGTTTTATAGCAGCAATCTTAGCATCTTTTTCAGAACGGTCTTGTTTTATTTTCTCTTTAAAATAAGCCGTTCGATCTCTAAGTTCATCATGTGACAAAGCCATTAACGGTTGTTCAAAAGTTTTAATTTTGCTAAGATAAGGTTGTAGAGCTTTGACATCTTTTTGTGATTTATCACCCACAAAGACTTTAATAATACTATTTAGGAAACTCATGATTTATTTTTATTTCTTATTTATCTAATTTTGTTACTTTAAACCAAAAAAAAGCCTCTTGTGAGACTTTTTAATTGGTTTACTTTTTAATATTCATCCTCATTCCAAAGATAATCTTCGTCGGTAGGATAATCTGGCCATATTTCTTCCATTGATTCATATATTTCGCCTTCATCTTCGATAGATTGAAGGTTTTCTACCACTTCTAATGGAGCTCCTGCTCTAATAGCGTAGTCAATAAGTTCGTCTTTGTTAGCAGGCCACGGTGCATCACTAAGGTAGGATGCTAATTCTAATGTCCAATACATTTGCTGTCAATTTAGTTTTGTGCAAAAATAAAATTTTTACTGAAAAATACAAGTTAAAAATGATTTATTTTTATTTAAAGTTAAGAACGTTTTTTATTTAAATTCCAATTGTCGAAATTCCAAATTCCAAAAAACAATTTTAAAGTGTTTTTTGTATCCAAAATTTCAATAAAATAATGCAAATTAAAATTTTGTTTTTTCAAGATTAATTTTGGAATTTTACTTCCTCGGAATCCATTGTACTTCATCCGTTTTAAGATCGTGAGACAACTTTCGTGCCAACACAAAAAGGTAGTCAGAAAGTCGGTTTAGGTATTGAATTGCAATTTCAGCCACAGGTTCATTATGACTTAAGTGAACTGCTAAACGTTCTGCACGGCGACAAACGCAACGAGCAATATGACAATATGACACCGTTGTATGTCCACCAGGAAGTACAAAATGAGTCATTGGCGGAAGCGATTCTTCCATTGTATCGATTTCATTTTCTAATAATTCAATATCAGTATCTATAATTCCTAAATTCTTTAAACGGAGTTCTCCATTTTTTTTCACTTCTTTATCAGGAGGAGTCGCTAGAATGGCACCAACAGTAAATAAGCGATCTTGCACTTCAATCAAGATTTCTTTATAATGCGCATTCATTTCCTGATCCCGAATTAATCCAATATGTGAATTTAATTCATCTACAGTTCCATAACTTTCTATTCGTGCATGATCTTTTGGAACTCGTGTTCCACCAAAAAGTGCTGTTGTTCCTTTATCTCCAGTTTTAGTATATACTTTCATCAGTGCTTTAATTGATTTATAAAAGAAAACAAATTTAGGTTATTAATTTTACTATTTCTTCAACAAATCGTTGTAAAGAATTTTCACTAAGATTAAAATATAAATCGGGTTCTATACACTCAATTTCCATTAAATGAAGTGTATCGTCAATTATAATTCCGTCAACACGGGCGTATAAAAGGTCATTATTAAAGGTATCAATTACTTTTTTTGCTTGCAGGATTAATTTTTGGGTGGGTTGAACCAATGAATATTTTCCTCCAAATAGTGATTGTACTCTAAAATCCCCATCAACAGGTTTTTTATTTACGGCATGGGAGAATTCTTTATTGAAAAAAATAAATGAAGTTTCTCCAACGGATTGTATTTGAGGTGCAAATTCTTGTAATAGCAGTTCTTTATCTTGAGCAATCGGCGCAAATTTTTCATTGATTGCTGCAATGTCTTTAATTTCAAAAACTTCTGTGAGGTAGGAACCTGCAGAAAAGGCTGGTTTTATAACGGCTTTGTTCCAATGTGAAGGGATAATTTTGCAAAGGTCTAACTTCTTTGTTTTATCGATAAAAACGGTAGGTAGAATTTGAATTCCTTTCAACTCTAATTCTCGCAAATAGAACTTGTGAATGTTCTTTTTTATTACTTGAATGGGGTTGAGCGTTTTGATTCCTAGCTTTTCGATGTGGTCAAGCCAAATGTTAAATTCAATTTCTCTTTCGAAGTAGTCCCAAGTATTCCTGAAAATCAGATATTCGAAGCTAGACCAGATGATGTTTTTATCACTCCAGATAACTGCTATAGCTTCTATTTTGTGTTTAGCTAAGGCTGGAATTATTTGTTGATCTTCGGGATTTAGATCAGGAAGTTTAGCGCAAGTGAGGATTCCAATTTTCATTTTAAGATATTCTATATCATTTAAAAAAGTGTTTTCACTGTGATTTCCTAGCCCGGATAGCAGCGGTATCCTTTATTAAGCCATTCAGACGAAGGAAGAATGGATTGAAAAAGATACAAGCGAATAGCCGGAATAGCTCCAAGAAAAACTATTTAGTTGTATCGCTTTCTATAACACCATCCCGTAAGCGAATGATTCGGTGAGCATAAGCGGCAATTTCCTCTTCGTGAGTTACTAGAATAACTGTGTTTCCGTTGGCATGGATGTCTCCAAAAAGCTTCATAATTTCAAGCGAAGTTTTGCTATCAAGATTTCCAGTAGGTTCATCAGCAAGAATAATGGATGGTTTATTAACTAATGCCCTAGCAATAGCCACTCGCTGTCGTTGTCCTCCTGAAAGTTGGTTGGGTTGATGATCCATTCTATCAGATAAATTTACTTGATTAAGAACTTCAGAGGCTCTTTTATTACGGTCTGATTTAGAAAATCCAGCATAAATCATAGGCAAAGCCACATTATCAAGTGCAGTTGTACGCGGCAACAGATTGAAAGTTTGAAAAACAAAACCTATTTCTTTATTTCTAATTTCTGCTAGTTCATCATCTTTCATCTTACTGACATCTTTTCCATTAAGGATATAATTACCAGATGTGGGCGTGTCTAAGCAACCTAGCAAATTCATCAGTGTAGATTTTCCAGATCCTGAAGGCCCCATTAATGCTACATATTCGCCTTTGTTTATTTGTAAATCGATGCCTTTAAGTACATAAACGATTTCGTTACCTAGTACAAAATCTCTCTTGATATTCGTTATATTGATTAGCGGGTTTGCCATTAGAATATTTGATTTGTAACCTCGGTATTCATCAGGTTACTATTATTTTTAGATTTTAAATGTACAAAAACTTTTGTACTTACAATAAGTAGTGCAATTTAATATTTGTTACATCTTTAATTTAAAATTATATGTTTTAAATCGTAATGTCTGATTGATTTCTGTAGAATGAACTATAATTATTCATATTGAAATCTTATAATTCGTAGTTGTTTTTAATCGGTATTTAACAGTAAATTTCGTTTATTTCAAAATTTTATACATTATTTATATAATTATTGGTTAGCTATTGAATACATCATAATACAATTACATTTGTTTGATAATAACTAAAATATTACAATATGAAAAATACGAATCTAGTTTTAGGATTGGCCATTATCGCAATAGGTTTTACTTCTTGTAAAGATGAAAAACAAGAGCAAGCGAATAAAAAAATTGATGCTTACGTAGTTTACGTCGATTCTGTAAGTACTGTTGCTGAACAAGATGCTTCTGATAACTGGGATGGCATAGAATCTTCTTACCAAATGCGATCTGATGAGGCAAACGTTGCAATGGCAGATATGAAAGATAATGTAGATGCTCAAACTCGAGTAGATGCAACGAGAACAAAATATGAAGCGTTGAAAGCGAAAGTAGAAGCTAAAAAAATGGCAGCTGTTGCAGCTAAACCTAGCGAAAAGCAACAAATGAGAAATTCACTTTTTGGTGAAGGAAAAATAGGCGATGACATGAATTTTAGCTGGATAAATGCTAGCAATATTCATTCTGTTTATCAACAATTTGTAAATACGGTGGAAGACAATAAAGATAAATATTCTCGTGAAGATTGGGATGAAGTGAAAATGATGTATGAGGCATTAGATAGCCGAAAAAACACTGTTGAAAAAGAAGGTTTAACTTCTGAAGATAATAGAAAAATTGCGGGTTTAAAAATCAAGTTTGCACCAATGTATACCTTAAATAGAATGGGGGCCAAATCAGAGGAAATGAAAGACGCAAAGCAATAGTAAGTTTAACTTTTTAATAAAATGACAGTCTTTATTGGCTGTCATTTTTTTTGTTTATACACGAATGACAAAATGTTCTTTGGGTTGTTCACGTCTAAAAAAAACTAATCCCCATTGAAAAGTGTCGATTGTTACGGTGACTTTAGGGTGTTTTTGAATAATTTTCCATGATTCTTCCATTTCTAATGACCAGTGAATATCATCAAATATCCAAATGGTTTCATTTGTGGTCGTAGGAAGTAATAATTCGAAATACTCTAATGTGACTTGTTTTTGATGATTACCATCAAAGTAAATTAGGTCGAAAATTTTTAATTTTAAGTCAAAATCCTTCAAATAAGTTTTAAATTCGGTAACCACAAAATCGATATTAGTACACTTGCTGTTTTGTAATTGATTTTTGGCAATAGCCATTGTGTTTTGGCATCCTTCAAGAGTTGTTATTTCACTTTTTTCATTTCCCAGAGAAAGTGCGACAGTTGCTAAACCCACAGAGGTTCCTAATTCTAAAATATGCTGTGGTTGAAAATAGTGAACAATTCTAAACAATAATTGAGCGCGTTTTTCGCTAATTCCAGCTATACTTGCAATTTTAGCAATTTGCCTATTATTGGATTTTAAAACTTTTGATCCGGCACCAAAATCAGTTACATCAATGCTGTTTTTATTCTGTAAAAGAAATTTTCTATATTCTTTTAAAATGGCATATTCTACTTTTATCTTTTTATCATAAATACATTTAGTAATCAAATTAAAAACGAAAGGCGAGTGAACCGCATGCTCGTTTTTAGAATACCAAAGAAATTTGAGATAGGATTGGATTTGGAATAGCATAACAACATAAAGTTTTGGAAAAATAGGAGCGAAGATACAAAAAAGAGACAAAGCATTCGACTGCTTATTTCGTTTTAGTGGATCGATTTTCGCAAGTGTACATCAGTAAAAATAGAAACACTACATTTGCGACCTGTAAAAATAAATTACTTATAAGCCCCGTTTTTATGACCACGATAGAAGATGTTTCGCCTACTGCAATAACTTCAGATGAAATTGATAAATGCATTGCTGTTTTAGGACAATTAAATTTAGATACTGATCAAATATTTACTATTCCAAAATTGCAAAGGATCGCTTTGATTAAAGCGGCAGGACAGTTTTCCAGACCCGATAGAGATGAGCTTGCCCGCCGAAAAAAAGATGGAAAATTAATAGCCAAACGCAAAAAAGAGAAGCAAGATAAAACAGCACGTAAAGAAACTGGAATTCGTTATGCACGCGAAGCAACTGTATTTGTAGCTCCAAAATTATTGGGTTATACTGAGCTTAATACTAAAGAGCAATTAGAATTAGAAACGCCACGGAATTGTTATGTATGTAAAACGGCATTTACTAAAATGCATCATTTTTATGACACCATGTGTACCAAGTGTGGGGATTTTAATTATGCTAAACGTTTCCAAACGGCAAATGTTCAAGGGCAAATAGCCGTGATAACCGGTTCTCGTTTGAAAATTGGTTATCATATTACGTTAATGCTTTTGAGAGGTGGAGCAACCGTGATTGCAACGACGCGATTCCCCGTAGATTCGGCTTTGCGTTTTTCCAAAGAACCGGATTATATGGATTGGGGCAATCGATTAAAAATACATGGACTGGATTTAAGACATATTCCAAGCGTCGAAATCTTTTGCAATTTTATAGAACAAAAATACGATCGATTGGATATTCTAATTAATAATGCGGCTCAAACCGTAAGACGTCCTGCTGGATTCTACACGCATTTAATGGAAAATGAAGAACGTTTATTATCTGAATTACCGAAGCAGGTGCAAGAATTATTGTTAGATCATACTAATTGTTTAGAAGAATTAAAAATTTTGACCATAGGAGCTTCTTCTAATCAAAATATGCCTGTCACTTGGCATGGACCAGAACCTGGTATTGGTTTGCGAGCTTCCGCCAAATTATCGCAGATTCCATATTCATTTGATAATGCTTTAGTAGCAAATGAAGTTTTCCCAGAAGGGGAACTAGATGCCGACTTGCAGCAAGTCGATTTAAGAAAAACGAACAGTTGGCGATTGAAATTAGGACAAATAGAAACTACAGAAATGATTGAAGTGCAGTTGGTAAATTCTGTAGCGCCATTTGTATTATGCAATCGACTTTCAGAAGTGATGAAAAAAGACAATACGGGACAAAAGCATATCATAAATGTTTCGGCAATGGAAGGTAAGTTTCATCGCTTTTTTAAAGAAGCGAGACATCCGCATACTAACATGGCTAAAGCTGCGCTAAATATGTTGACGCACACAGCGGCGGGAGAATTAGCTAAAGCTGGAATCTTCATGAATGCTGTGGATACCGGATGGGTAACCGACGAAGATCCAGCAGAATTAGCCAAAAAGAAACAAGAAGAGCAGGATTTTCAGCCGCCATTAGATATTGTAGATGGAGCAGCACGAGTCATGGATCCGCTGTTTGACGGGATCAACACCGGAAAACACTGGTGTGGAAAATTCTTGAAAGATTATAACCCGATTGGGTGGTAGAAGTATAATTTTAAAATTGGCATAATTTCTCAACATTTATAAAAAAAGGAAAAATGGGAGAAGTTTCCAATTATTTATGTGATTCTGAAAAAAATTACTTGTTGTCTAGGTTTTTAATTACTACAAAGCTTTTTACTCTTAATTGCAGTACTAATCAAATATATTCTATTGTTGGTATTGAACATGTGCATAAATACTTCATTATGTCAATTATTCTCATATTGGCACATTTGAAAACAAAATCCCAACATTTATAGCATTTCGCTAAAAGTGTTGGGATTTTATATAATTATAATTTTTCTATTCCCCCGCCGTGGCTTGGTTAAGAGGCTTTTATCCCTCCATCTTCGCGCTCAATTCAAACCAACGTTCTTCTTTCGCTTCTATTTTACTTATGATATTTTGTAATTCATTTGCTTTCTTTTCAATGCTATCGTCGACTACATTTCCATCAGCAAATAATTGCTCGATTTTAGTTTTGTCAATTTCCAGATCTTTAATTTCTCGCTCAAGCTTTTGATATTCTTTTTGCTCGTTAAAAGTTAAATTTCCAGTTGGATTGTTTTGCTTCCAATCTTTTTTCTCGGCCTTGTTTTCTTCTTTTTGAGCCACATCAGAGCTATCTTCATACGCTCTAAAATCAGAGTAGTTTCCAGGGAAATTTTCCACCACTCCTTGACCTCTAAAAATAAATAAGTGATCCACAATTTTATCCATAAAATAACGGTCGTGAGATACCACTAAAAGACAACCCGGATAATCTAATAGAAAACTTTCTAATACATTTAATGTCACAATATCCAGATCATTTGTAGGCTCATCGAGAATCAAGAAATTTGGATTTTGAATCAAAACAGTACACAAGTATAAACGCTTCAATTCACCACCACTTAATCTATCAACAAAATCATATTGTTTTTTGGCATCAAAAAGAAAACGCTCTAATAATTGAGAAGCTGAAATCAATTTTCCTTTCATCAACGGAATAAATTCTCCGTATTCCTTAATAACATCAATTACACGTTGTCCTGGTTTTGGATTGATTCCACTTTGAGTATAATATCCTAGCTTAATGGTTTCGCCAATTACTACTTTCCCGCCATCAAGCGGCAAAGTGCCAGTCAGTAAGTTTAAGAAAGTCGATTTTCCAGTTCCATTTTTACCAATGATTCCGATGCGTTCTCCCGGTTGAAAGTCGAAACTAAAATTATCCATAATCACGTGATCCTTGAATTTTTTAGAGATTTTGTGAAGCTCAATAATCTTGCTTCCCATACGCTCCATATTTATTTCAAGTTCGACCTTGTTTTCACGACGGCGACTTTGTGCTTTTTCCTTTATGTCGTAAAAATCATCTTGACGCGATTTCGATTTAGTCGTTCTCGCTTTTGGTTGTCGGCGCATCCATTCTAATTCTTTTACGAATAGGTTTTGTGCTTTATCCACACTTGCATTTTCAGATGCAATGCGTTCCTCTTTTTTCTCTAAATAGTACGAGTAATTTCCTTTGTAGTTGTATAATTTTCCATTATCAAGCTCAATGATTTCATTGCAAACGCGCTCTAAGAAGAAACGGTCGTGCGTAACCATAAACAAAGTAATATTTTCTTTGGCAAAATAGCTTTCTAACCATTCGATCATTTCTAAATCCAAGTGATTCGTCGGTTCGTCCAATATTAATAAATCAGGACGATTGATCAAGATAATAGCTAGTGACAAACGTTTTTTTTGTCCACCCGAAAGGTTTTTTACTTTCAGTTTAAAGTCTTCCAACTTCAGTTTAAACAAAATTTGTTTATATTGAGTTTCAAAATCCCAAGCATTATGCTGATCCATACCGTCAAAAGCTTTTTGATAAGCGTCTTCGTCTTCAGGATTTTCTAATGCTTTTTCATACGCTTCAATGACTTTGAGAATTTCATTGTCTGAAGCAAAAATACTTTCCTCAATGGTTAGATCCTCTTGCAGATTATTGCTTTGTGACAAAAACGCCATTCGAATTCCTTTTCTCAAAACCACCTGACCAGTATCTGATTCTTCCAAACCATTGATAATACTCATAATTGTAGTTTTACCAGAGCCATTTTTGGCTATAAAGGCAATTTTTTGATCTTTGTTAATACCAAAAGAAATATTTTCAAAAAGTGTTCTTTCTCCAAATGATTTGGATATGTTCTCGACAGATAAGTAATTCACAATGCTAATTTTTTTGCAAAAGTAAGCTAATAAATGACTAATACCGAATTGTTTATTTTAATATGGTTTTTTGTAAACAACTTAGCCTACTTTTTTTTAAAATGAATCTAAAACTGCTTGAATTTCTCGACTGTCTCCTATTATTTCTAATTGAAAACTATATAGGAGCCAAGCTGGTATATTTGAACCTGTCATTTTTATTGCTTTTTCCTCTGGGCGTTTCCCTAAATACAATAGAGCCCATTACCTTTTCGGTTCATGGGCTCTATTGTATTTATGGCCGGGCTATTCGCTACAAGTCCTCGGCAAGTTCCGTTGCACTTCACTTGCCTGTGGGCTTTCCACTATTATCCCTAACGCGACTTATATGCTA
>NZ_JAXCIA010000047.1:0-14970 GCF_035985025.1 Flavobacterium sp. PL11 | reverse complement strand
CTTATTAATTATTGAAAGAGTTAAAATTATAACTTGCATAATACCGCTCTCATTCCCGTTATATTGTCATTCCGACGAAGGAGGAATCTAAACAAATGGATCAGTTGACATTGATTACTTTTTAGATAGTGCCGTTTGGAATATCTTTTAGAGGAGATCCTTTCTTCGTCAGGATGACAATTTAATGTTAAAAAATGTGTAAGGGTAGCATTTTTAAAATCGTCTATCACCACTAAGCATGCTTCCTAAGCCACCTAATAAACCACCTTCATCCCTACTATTGCCGCCAGCTTTTGGTGCGGATGCAATGATTCTGTCGGCAAGTCGACTAAATGGTAATGACTGAATATAAACTGTTCCTGGTCCGCGAAGTGTAGCATAAAATAATCCTTCGCCTCCAAAAATAGAATTCTTGATTCCGCCAATAAATTCAATGTCATAATCAACGTCTTTAGTGAAACCTACAATGCAGCCCGTATCTACTTTTAAAACTTCGCCAGCTGCTAATTCTTTTTTGGCTAGTGTGCCTCCAGTATGTACAAACGCCATTCCGTCTCCTTCGATTTTTTGCATAATGAAACCTTCGCCACCAAATAATCCGCGACCTAATTTTTTAGAAAATTCGATTCCAACAGAGACACCTTTGGCAGCACATAGAAAAGAATCTTTTTGACAAATGAATTTTCCATTAAACTGCCTTAAGTCAATAGGAATTATTTTTCCAGGATAAGGTGAAGCAAACGACACTTTGCTTTTCATGTTATTTTGATTAATAAAAGCAGTCATAAATAAACTTTCGCCTGTAAGGACTCTTTTGCCCGCGCTTAAAATTTTGCCAAAAATTCCACCCTCTTGTCCTGAGCCATCACCAAAAATAGTTTCCATTTGGATATTATTATCCATCATCATAAAACTGCCCGCTTCGGCAATTACAATTTCTTGTGGGTCTAATTCTATTTCTACATATTGCATTTCCTCGCCAAATATTTGATAATCTATTTCGTGTGCTTGCATGATTTAAATGGTTTAAGTTTTATATTTTTTCTTAAAGTAACAAATTAAAAAAATTAATTTGAAAAAGTAATGACTAATATCTAATTAGTTAGATAATGCTATATTAAAAAGATAAAGTTACAGATTTAACTTTAATTTTAATGATTTCATATTTTTTAGTTGATGTGCAAGTATAAAATTGAATTGCTTATAGCTCGGTTAAAATAATCAGTCTATATCTACTCATGAGTAGCAAGACTCAAGTGAGTTATAGAAATATTAAGTAGCTCCAAAAAAAATCGGTTCACATTGCTATGAACCGATTTATGGTATATAAAATAAAGAAATTAGGAATTCATTAATTCTTCAATTTCTGCAATTTCGATAGGGATATTGCGCATCATATTGAATGGTTCTCCAGATTCTTGGATAATTACATCATCTTCTAATCGAATTCCGAAACCTTCTGCAGGAATATAAATTCCAGGCTCTACGGTAAAAACCATATTGGGTTGCATAGCTTCAATTAGAATTCCGTAATCATGCGTGTCAAGTCCCATGTGATGTGAAGTTCCGTGCATAAAATATTTTTTATAAGCTGGCCAATCTGGATTTTCATTTTGTATATCCGCATTATCAAGCAGTCCTAAACCAAGTAATTCTGATGTCATGATTTTGCCTACTTCAATATGATATTGCTTCCATAATGTTCCCGGAGTAAGCATTTTAGTAGCTTCATTCTTAACACGTAAAACCGCGCTATACACTTCTTTTTGTCTGCTTGTATATCTTCCCGATACTGGAATTGTTCTTGTCATATCACTAGAATAATTAGCGTACTCTGCCGCTACATCTAATAAAATTAAATCACCTGCTTTACATTGTTGGTTGTTTTCAATATAATGTAAAACATTGGCATTATTTCCAGAAGCGATAATAGGGGTGTAAGCAAATCCCTTAGATCGATTTCTAACAAATTCGTGAATTAGTTCCGCTTCGATTTCATATTCAGTAACGTTTGGTTTTACAAAAGAAAGTAATCTTCTGAAACCTAATTCTGTAATATTACAAGCTTTTTGAATTAAATCTAATTCTTCAGTTTCTTTTATAGAACGCAAGCGCTGCAATATTGGATTGCTTTTTGCAACCGTGTGAGCTGGATATTTATCTTTCCACCATTTTATAAAACGAGCTTCACGAGTTTCAGTTTCAACAGTAGCCCGATAATGTTCATTCGTATTAATATAAATGATTTCAGAATAAGTCATCATTTCGAATAAAATTTTTTCGAAATCCTGCAACCAGTAAACAGTTCGTATTCCTGAAACTTCAAAAGCGCGTTCTTTTGTTAATTTTTCACCTTCCCAAATAGCAATATGTTCACTAGTTTCTTTTAGAAACAAAATTTCTCTTTGATGCTCATACGGTGCGTCTGGAAAAAGTAACAATATACTTTCTTCTTGATCCACTCCACTTAGGTAAAAAATATCACGATGTTGAGCAAATGGTAAAGAGCTATCAGCAGAAATTGGATAAATATCATTGGAGTTAAAAACGGCAACGCTTTGTGGCTTCATTTGAGCCATGAATTTAGCGCGGTTTTTTATAAACAAAGTGCGATCAATTTGATGGTATTTCATTGTATTGTTTTTATTAATTATTTGAACTTAAAATAAAATTGCCTGTCAATAAACATTAATATTTTTAGCAATTTTAATTTTATTCGATTTGATAGGTTGTACATTCAAAAATAGTAACTTTAGATCGAATGGCTGTTAATTACAGTATAAAATTTTCAGATCATTATATTTATCAGTAATTTTCGCCATAAATTCAGTTACACATGAAAAAAATAATATTCTTCTCAGTTTTTATTACGCAAGCCATTTCTTGGGGGCAAGTATCTGTCGATGCGATGCAGCAATCGCTAAAAGTTAAAACAGAATTGGAAAAGCAGTCGCTCTTTCAAAATGTGACTTTCGAAAATGTTGGACCTACGGTGATGAGCGGTAGGGTGGTAGATTTAGATGTAAATCCAAATAATCCAACTGAATTTTATGTTGGTTATGCCTCAGGAGGACTTTGGTACACAAATAATAATGGGATGAGTTTTACGCCAGTTATGGATAATGCTCCAACTCAAAACATAGGTGATATTGCTGTAAATTGGAAAACAGGGACAATATGGGTAGGAACGGGCGAAGTGAATTCGTCACGATCATCTTACGCAGGTATTGGAATTCTAAAATCTGAAGATAAAGGAAAATCGTGGCAAAATATGGGTTTGCACGACAGCCATCATATTAGCAGAATTCTAATAAACCCATCAAACTCTGAGGAACTTATTGTGGGAGCTGTAGGACATTTGTATTCAAAAAATGAAGAAAGAGGTGTTTATCGAACCACAAATGGTGGAAAATCTTGGAACAGAACATTATTTGTAGATAATGAAACTGGTATTATAGATGTGGTTGTATCGCCAAAAAACTTTAATGTTCAGTTTGCCGCTTCTTGGAGCAAAGATCGAAAAGCATGGGATTTTATAGGAAGTGGCGCCACTTCTGGAATTTATAAAAGTGAAGATGCTGGAATGACTTGGAAACTTTTTTCAAACACTAGTAGCGGATTTCCTATCGGTGAGGGTGTAGGACGTATTGGCTTAGCTGTTTATGATGATAACACCGTTTATGCGGTTTTAGATAATCAATTTAAAAGGCCAGTACAGTCTAAAAAAACAAATTCATTACCAACTGCATTTTCTGTGCCAGGGGATGAATTCTTAAAATTGCCCAATAAAAGCTTAAACTCTATTCTAAAAAATTATGGTTTAACTGAAAAATATAGAGCTGAGAATATTAAACATTGGGTTGAAAATGGATATTTAAAACCTGATGAAGCTCGTAAAGTAGTTTTTGATGCTATAAATAATTTGGCTGAAACTGAAGTTATTGGAGCTGAAGTTTATAAGTCAGTTAATGGAGGTAAAAATTGGGTCAAGACGCATAAAGAGTATATAGATGATTTCTTTTATTCTTATGGTTATTATTTTAGTGTCATTTCAGTAGATCCAAATGATGAAAATAAAATCTATTTATCCGGTGTGCCTATAATAAAATCAATTGATGGCGGAAAAACTTTTACTTCGATCAGTGATGAAAATGTTCATGCTGATCATCATATTGTATGGGTAAATCCTAATAAATCAGGACATTTGATAAATGGTAATGATGGTGGTTTAAATATTTCGTATGATGATGGAGCACATTGGTTTAAAGGGAATTCCCACGGTGTAAGCCAGTTTTACTCGGTAAGTGTAGATGAACAAGAGCCTTATAATATCTACGGCGGAATGCAAGATAATGGAGTATGGGTTGGGCCTAGTGACTACAAATTCTCATCAGAATGGTATCAGACGGGTAAATATCCGTATGAAAATCTAATGGGTGGTGATGGTATGCAAACGCAAATCGACAAAAGAAATCCCAATATTGTTTTTACAGGTTTTCAATTTGGAAATTATTATAGAATAGATCGAGCTAATAACAAGCGCGACTATATCTCGCCTAAGCCAAAAAAAGACGAAAAACCATTGCGATATAATTGGCAAACGCCTATACTATTGTCATCTCATAATCAGGATATTTTGTATATGGGTTCTAATTTTTTACATAGGAGTATGGATCAAGGTCGCACTTGGACTGCAATTTCTAAAGATTTAACACAAGGACCAAAGGAGGGTAATGTAGCTTTTGGTACCATTGCAACTATTAGTGAAAGTCAATTACAATTTGGTTTGTTTTATACAGGAAGTGATGATGGACTAGTTTATGTTTCAAAAGATGGAGGAGTAATGTGGAATAATATTTCAGATAATTTACCAGAAAACTTATGGGTATCGCGAGTTGTGGCATCATCACATAAAGTAGAAAGAGTTTATGTAACTTTAAACGGATATAGAAATGACGATTTTACAAGTTATCTTTATCGATCAGATGATTATGGACAAACATGGAATAGCATCGCTACTAATTTACCAGTAAGTCCAGTAAATGTAATCGTTGAAGATAATGTTAACGAAAGTATTTTATATGTAGGAACAGATAATGGATTGTATATCACATTAGATAAAGGATTAAGTTGGAATGATTTTTCTGACGGAATTCCAAATGTAGCGGTACATGATTTAGTAATTCAAAAGAAAGCTAGAGATTTAGTGGTTGGAACTCACGGACGTTCTATTTACAAAGTGAATTTAGAGCAAGTGCAACAGCTAAATGAAAAAATCACGGCTGAAAATCTACATTTATTTGAAATTAAAAAAATCAAAAAATCTAGCCAATGGGGAAATAGCTGGAGTTCATGGGTAAAAACTTCAGAACCAAATGCAGAAATTTGGTTTTATTCCAATAGTGATTCAGAGGTTTTACTTCAAGTAGAGAATAGTGCAAAAGAAATTGTTTTTTCTCAAAAAGTTAAAGCAGTTAAGGGGCTTAATAAGCAAATTTATGATCTTTCTATCTCAAAAGAATCAGCGAATAAATTAAAAAGTAAGGACAAAAAGCTAAAATTAGAAGAATCTAAAAACGGGAAATATTACCTTCCAGTTTCGAGTAATAAAGTAATTGTACAGAAAGGAAAAGAGAGTGTTACCACGAATCTTGAGATTGTAGAATCAAAATAAAAAAAATAATTAAAATAAAAAAAACACGATTCCCCATAGAATCGTGTTTTTTTTATTTTATGTTTCAAAATGTTTACCAGCATAAATTTATTTTTAATTAATTTATATTTATTTGATCATCAATAGAAAAACGGCAATTTTAATACTTTAAATACAGTTACTTTTATCAGAATTTTTCAGTTGTTGGAACAATTATTGCCATAGTATTGTGCGGAACATAGGGATTTTTTCTATTAGTAACAAACAATTATTTATATTCAAAAGCAATTGAAAATTTTTCCATTTTTACATAAAAACACCTAATGACAATTTTTTAATACTCGCATCTAAATACTAAAAATCAATAATTTAAAGCCACATTTTACTTTTTATTAATCTTTTTTTGTCTAATAGAAAATTAAAGTTTTTGTAGAATGACAGTTGATTCATAGTTAATTATAAAATTGTAAGCTTTAACACTTTAAAATCATTATAAATTATAACGCAAAGGTTGTAGTATATGCGTAATTGGTCTATTTTTGTATGATTTTTAAATTATAACATACACATTCTTATGGCAAAATCTGCATTATTAAAGTCATCGATAGCAAAAAAAGTGGCTATGGCGCTTTCAGGACTTTTCTTAATTTTATTTTTAGCACAACATTTTTTTATAAACAGCACCTCGGTTTTTAGCCCTGACACCTTTAACAGCATTTCTCATTTTATGGGTAACAATCCGTTGGTACAATTTGTTATTCAGCCTATTCTTATCATTGGAGTTATTTTTCACTTTGTGATGGGTATTGTTTTAGAATATCAAAATAATAAGGCAAGACCAATTAGTTATATAAAAAACAATGGAGCAGCAAACTCATCATGGGCTTCCAGAAACATGATCATTACTGGTTTAGTGGTTCTTGCATTTATGGGTTTACATTTTTATGACTTCTGGATTCCGGAGATGGTTTACAAATATGTAGAAGTAAATCCGCTCGACGAAACTCGATATTTCGCTGAGTTAGTACATAAGTTTGAAAGTCCAGTGCGAACTGCTATTTACAGTGTTTCTTTTGTTTTATTATCATTACACTTATGGCACGGGTTCAACTCCTCATTTCAATCTGTGGGTTTCAGCAACAAATATTCAAGATCATTACATAAATTGGGATATGCTTTTGCAATTGTAATTCCTTTTGGTTTTATTTTCATCGCATTATTTCATTACTTTAATCATTAATATTAAATTATCAATGGCATTAGATTCAAAAATACCAAATGGTCCTATAGCGGACAAATGGACAAATTATAAAGATCACATTAATTTAGTAAATCCTGCTAATAAACGTAATATTGATATTATCGTTGTTGGAACAGGTCTTGCAGGTAGTTCTGCTGCTGCAACTTTAGCTGAATTAGGATATAACGTAAAATCATTTTGCTTTCAAGATTCACCTCGTCGTGCGCACTCTATTGCTGCACAAGGGGGAATTAATGCAGCAAAAAACTACCAAGGCGATGGAGATTCAACTTTCCGTTTGTTTTATGACACTGTAAAAGGTGGCGATTACCGTTCCAGAGAAGCGAATGTGCATCGATTAGCAGAAGTTTCTGTGAATATAATTGACCAATGTGTTATGCAAGGTGTTCCATTAGCACGCGAATATGGTGGTTTACTAGATAACAGATCGTTTGGAGGAACTCTAGTAGCGCGTACATTTTATGCTAAAGGACAAACAGGACAGCAACTCTTATTAGGCGCATATTCAGCAATGAATCGCCAGATAGGTCGTGGAAAAATAAAATCATACACGCGTCACGAAATGCAAGATTTAGTGATTGTAGATGGTAAAGCAAGAGGAATTATTGCTCGTGACTTAGTAACTGGAGAAATAGAAAGACATTCAGCTCATGCTGTAGTGATAGCTTCAGGTGGATACGGAAACGTATTTTTCTTGTCTACTTATGCAATGGGAAGTAATGCAACTGCTGCATGGAAAATTCATAAAAAAGGAGCGTTTTTTGCCAATCCTTGTTATACGCAAATTCACCCTACATGTATTCCAGTTTCAGGAGATCACCAGTCTAAATTAACCTTGATGTCAGAATCTCTGCGTAATGACGGTCGTATATGGGTTCCTGCAAAACTAGATGATGCAAAGAATATTCGTGAAGGTAAATTGAAACCAACAGACATCGCTGAAGCCGATAGAGATTATTATTTAGAAAGACGCTATCCCGCTTTTGGAAATTTAGTACCTCGTGATATTGCTTCGCGTGCTGCAAAAGAAAGATGTGATGCTGGTTTTGGTGTAAATAAAACAGGTGAAGCTGTTTATTTAGATTTTGCTGCCGCGATAGAACGTTACGGAAAAGAGCAAGCTTATGTAAAAGGTTTAGATGCAAATGATGCTAAATTAATAACAAAATTAGGAGCTGAAACTGTTGCCAACAAGTACGGGAATTTGTTCCAAATGTATGAGAAAATAGTTGATGAAAATCCATATTTAACTCCTATGATGATTTATCCTGCGGTGCATTATACTATGGGCGGAACATGGGTTGATTATGATTTACAAACTACCATTCCAGGATGTTTTTCAATAGGAGAATCTAATTTCTCCGATCACGGTGCAAATAGATTAGGAGCTTCGGCACTTATGCAAGGGTTAGCAGATGGTTATTTTGTATTGCCATATACTATCGGTAATTATTTAGCTCCAGATATCAAAACTGGTGAAATTTCAACTGATTTACCTGAATTTGTTGAAGCAGAAAATAACGTAAAAGCGCGTATTGAGCGCTTTATGAACAATAAAGGAACACATTCTGTAGATTATTTCCATAAGAAATTAGGAAAGATCATGTGGAATAAAGTAGGTATGGCTCGTAATGCTCAAGGGTTGAACGAAGCTATTACTGAGATTGCAGCTTTAAGAGAAGAGTTTTACAATGATGTAAAAGTGCCAGGTGATGCATTTAGCTTAAATCAAGAATTAGATAAAGCAGGACGTGTTGCTGATTTCCTTGAATTAGGAGAACTATTCGCTAAAGATGCTTTGCATAGAAATGAATCCTGTGGAGGTCACTTCCGCGAAGAGTACCAAACTCCAGAGGGAGAAGCACAACGTGACGATGAAAACTTTGCTTATGTAGCTGCATGGGAATACAAAGGAAATCCTAGCGATGCTATTTTACACAAAGAGCCATTGGTGTTTGATAACGTAAAATTAGTTCAAAGAAGTTATAAATAGTATTTAGAAAAGTCTCAATACTTATTTCTTAATACTCAATACTTAAAAAAAATGAAACTTACATTAAAAATATGGCGTCAAAAAAACGCTAAAGCAGAAGGAAAAATCGTTGAATATCCAATAGATGGAATTGAAGAAGATATGTCTTTTCTTGAAATGTTAGACGTTCTAAACGAAGGTTTAATAAATAAAGGAGATTTACCAGTATCTTTTGATCACGATTGCCGAGAAGGAATTTGTGGTTCTTGTTCACTGTACATCAATGGTGAAGCTCATGGTCCAGATAGAAAAGTTCCAACTTGTCAACTGCACATGAGAATGTTCAAGGACGGAGATACCATTTTCATTGAGCCTTTTAGAGCTAAAGCTTTTCCAATAATCAAAGATTTAGTAGTAGATAGAAGTTCATTTGATAGAATCCAACAAGCGGGAGGATTTGTATCGGTTAATACATCTGGAAAGCCAACTGATGCTAACGCAATCCTTATTCCTAAGCACAATGCCGATAGAGCTTTTGATGCAGCCACTTGTATAGGTTGCGGTGCTTGTGTAGCCTCTTGTAAAAACTCATCTGCAATGCTCTTTGTAGCGGCAAAAGTGTCTCAATATGCTTTATTGCCACAAGGTAAAGTGGAGGCTACTGACCGTGTACTAAATATGGTTGCTCAAATGGATGCGGAAGGTTTTGGTAATTGTACCAATACTGGTGCGTGCGAGGTAGAATGTCCGAAAGGAATTTCGTTAGACTATATAGCGCAAATGAACAGAGAGTACTTATCAGCGAGTTTGAAGGGATAATAGAGTTTAAGATTTTGATTAACGATTTAAGATTTTTGATGACTTTATCATTTTTCATCTTTATCATAAATAAGATTAAATGTTATAAAAAAACGCATTCATTGATTTTGAATGCGTTTTTTTGCTTTTGGGCTGCCCTGCGGTCGGGCTATACGTTACAATCTTTTATTCCATTGCATTCCATAAAAGGATTTTCACTGCTATCCCTCAGCCGTAACATATAAAATAACTTTACAATGACTACTAGTAAAATTATACAGTAAGTAACGCATGAGTTTATTTACTTATCATACTCTTTACACTGCTAATTCTTGCCTATTAAAAAATTTAACAACTATAAAATATAGCATTAAAAGACAGAAATAAATATACATTAAATTATAACCATAAAACTAGAAGTTTTTATAATTTTAATTATGAGTTGTATATTATATAATTTTTGAATTTAATAGCTTTACAATAGAAATGTAAGTATAGCAATTATAAATTAAGGTGCATTTTTTATATCAATCCCTTTTCAAATGCAACACGTACTAATCCAGCACTGTTTTTTACTCCAAGCTTTTGGATGAGATTACTTCGATGTGACTCTACCGTTTTTGCACTTAAAAATAGTTTAGTAGCCATTTCTTCGGTAGTATATTCTTTGATAATCAGTTCTAATATTTCTTTTTCACGTATGGTTAACTTTGGAATAAAAAAAGATGATGTTGATGCTTTTCCAAACGATTCATTTAGCAATAAATCTCTTATATTTTTTTGCAAAAAGAGTTCGCCATTTAATACCGTTTTTATAGCTTCAATAAGCTCGTTTTTACTTGTGTTCTTTAAGAGATAGCCTAGCGCACCATTTTTTATAATTTGCTTAATAAATGAGATGTCTTCATAATTAGTTAATGCAATTATTTTAAGATTTGGAAAACGGCTTAATAATTCTTTACAAGCAATAATTCCATTACCGTCAGGCAAATTTATATCTAAAAGTAAAATTCTAATATCTTCATTTAGCCCATCAAACATTTCATTTAGGTTCTTAAATGATTGATCAATAACGATATCTTTATTAGATTTCAACATCATTTTAATGCCTTCGATTACAATAGGATGGTCATCTGTTATAGCTATTTTAATCATCTTTTAATAAATTTAAACCAACAGTGATATGATAGGAGGTGCCTTTTTTAGTACTATCTATTTCAAGATTTGCATTAAGGAATTGGATTCTTGATCTAATGTTTTTTAAACCCAAACCATTTTGAACCATTTTTGGATCAAATCCAATTCCATTATCTTCTACGGTTATAAACAATTCATTTTCATGAAAATTAAGTTGTACTAATGCCGTTGTGGCTTTAGAATGATTGTAAATATTATTAATCAATTCTTGAATAATACGGTAGATAACAGTTTCATTTTTTTTGTTTAATACTGCTGGATTTCCAAAATATTGAAAATCTAATGATAATGGATATGAATTATTAATTTTGCTACAATATTGACTAACTGTTTCAACCAATCCAAAATCCAAAATAGAAGTAGGAATTAAATTGTGGGAAATACTTCTAACTTGTGCACAAGCACTATCAATTAATAGTATAGATTTTATTAAATTTTCCCGATCTTCTTGTGCTAAAATGGTATGATCTAAACTAGAAAGTCTATATTTAACAGCAGACAAATCTCCATTTAAACCATCGTGTAATTCTTGAGCTATTCGTTTCCGCTCCTTCTCTTCTCCATCTATTAAAGATTCTAAATTAGATATCTCCTGATTTTGTTTTAGCGTATCTATTTCTTGGTTTTTTAATTTTTGTCGCTGCTTAATAAAATATATTAAGGCAATTAAAATTAATGATAATGCAGCTAATAAAATATAAAAGAATTGTTTTTCTTGTATGCTTCTTGTCAAATTCAATTCTTGCTTTAATAGCTTATTTTCATTTTGTAAATATTGTTTACTTATGTTTTGAATATAATCATTATTACTGAAAGAAATTTTTTCATTTAGTATGATTAATTGCTCTTGCGTAAATGCTAATTTTTGTAACTCACTATTTTTTTTAAAAACTTTTACTGCAGTTTCATAAAAAAGTACTTGAAAAGATATATTTATTTTTTTGATCGATAATAGTGCCACGCCTTTATTAAACCAAATATCACTATTTTTAAAATCATTTGGGTAGCAAAGCATCAGGTAACCATAATTAAGCAAAGCAATATCAAAATAATTGTTTGTTATTGCAGATTCAGTACTTTTTTGAAAATAATAAATAGCATCATTATATTTATCTTGGTCTAAATAAATCTGTCCAAAAGTCTGTTCTATATTTGGGATTCCTCTTTTGCTATCGTTTTTTTTAGCACGAACATAAGCTGCTTTGTTGTAGTATATAGCAGAGTCTGATTGCTGTAATTGAAGTTTAATTTGGGCTAGATTATTGTATATATGCTCTCTTAGAATAGGACTTCTTAACTGTTTTTTAGTAGTGTAGACAGGCTGATAATTTTTTGATTTCCACAATATCCTTTCAGCATCTTTTACTTTATTCATTTCAAATAAATTAATTGCTTTAAAGAAATAGCCGTTTGAAATAAGTAAACTGTCTTTCAGTTTTATTGACTTACTAATCACTTTATCAGCTTCATTTACGCCAAATTGATAAAGAGCATTATAATAAAATAGCTCAGATTGCAAACTATTTATAAACACACTAATTGTATCAAATTTTTCAATACTATTTAAATTTTCACTAACATATAGCCATTTTTGAGCATCGTATAATTTGTCCTCTTCTAAATAGTATTCTGCTATAAGGAAAGAAGCTTTTATTTGGCAGGCTCTAGTTTTACAAGTATTAAATTCTTGGATGGTTTTTTTTATTGGAAATGTTTGGGCTGTGCCAATTAAAAAAAATGAGATCAGTATTAGTATAATTAAGAATTTCATTTCTCGGTTTTAGCGATTAAATAAATTTAAAATAAATTTAAAATAAATTTTAATCATTGATTTTCATTTTCCCAACGTTATTTATTAGAATGTTTCAGTTTTATACTGTAAGTCTTTTACTTTTTTTACACAGGTTTAGTTAAAGTGTTGTTGTTTATAGTGTTAAAGTAAACAAAAAGTTGATTGCATCTACACTTTTGAAAAAAAAAGGGTTGATTTTACGTGTTTTTTATAAAATATTACTGTTTAAAATTTTTTTGAGAATAATTATAATTTCCGTTTGAAATATTCAAAATATAAATACCGCTTTGAAGTTTACTTATGTCTAATTTTTGGTTATTTACATTTTCTGATTTTTTTTGATATAATATATGTCCAATTAAGTCAGAAACAGTTATTGCGCTATTTTCAATTGATTTATTGGTTGTTATATTGATGACACCGCTTGACGGATTTGGATAAATAAATAAATTAGAAGCATTGAAACTTTCAGAAATATTAAGAGCTTCAGGACAATTTATTGCTGTCGGAACATTTTTTTCAATAGTAGTTCCATCACCTAAACCGCTGGCAAAATTAACACCCCAAGCACTTAACGAACCGTCATTTTTTAAAGCGGAAGTATGATTGGTAGCAGAATCAACGGAGAGCCAATCTGTGGCTGTGCCAATTTGAACTGGAAAATACGCATCGGTTAATGATCCTGTTCCCAATCGGCCGTCTCTACCGCTTCCCCAACTCCAAATTGTACCTGCAGTTTTTATACCCGTTGCGAAAAAATACCCTAGGGTTACATTTTGCCAGTTGGTTGCATTTCCCACTTGCACTGGTGTAAGCCGATCCTCAAGTGTTCCATCTCCTAACTGGCCTACGATATTATCGCCCCATGACCATAAAGTTCCGTCGTTTTTAACAGCAATACTAAATTGTCCTCCTGTAGCTATTTTTGACCATGTATTATCCGTTCCAACTTGTACCGGAGTAGATCGAAATATTATAGTTCCGTCACCCAATTGCCCATCACTATTTCTACCAAAACTCCATAAAGTTCCGTTAGTTTTAATAGCTAAAGTATGAGAAGTAGTTGGCTGATAGCAATCCAATTGGTATCTAGACCTACTTGACCTGGAAAGTTTCTGCTCGATATGATTGGGTCTCCCAATTGCGCAAACATATTTGAACCCCAAGACCAAATTGTTCCATTGGTCTTCAAAGCTATTGAATGTAAACTTGCAGCTTCCACTTCGGCCCAATTTGTATCAGTACCAATTTGAACGGGAACTACTTTATCAATATAGGTATTGTCTCCTACTTGACCGTATAAATTTTCACCCCAAGCCCATAAAGTACCATCGGTTTTAATAGCTAAAGTATGCCCTGAACCTGTACTCACTTTTGACCAATTAGTGTCATTTCCAATTTGAATTTTGATGGGTGTAGATCCATTTGTGCCGTTGCCCAATTGACCCCAAGCATTTTCGCCCCAAGCCCATAAAGTACCATTTGCTTTTATGCCCAAGGTTGATCCTCCTCCAGCACTTATGGTTTGCCAGCATTGGGCGGATAACTGTGATGCCAATAGTAGTGTAAAAAATACTGTAATTACTTTTCTTTTTAAATGCTGTGAAAAATTTTTCATGATATTTAATTTAAAAAAATTATTTTTTAATTAATTTTTGAGTGTAATTGTAATTTCCGTTTGAGACTTTTAGAATATAGGTACCATTAGATAAATGCGAAACATCAATTTGGGAGGTATTCTCTGTTACTGTAGCAACTTTTTTTCCTGACATATCCACAATTTCAACTTTTTGAATACTTTCATCATTGGAAATTTTTATGTTAAAAACTCCCGTAGTTGGGTTTGGATACACCATTGCTTCACGCAATAAATTTTCATTAACAGAAAGGGCTTCGTTCACAGTAAACATATGTTTCCTTACGATACTCCAAGAATCATTTTGATTTTTTACTCTCACATAAAGGAAATGATTACCTACCGATAGAGAATTTGTTGCAACTGTAAAACTTGGTTGCACAATAGTATTGGCTGTTACAACTATAGCATTTCCTAAACCAATTCCGGGATCATTGTCAATATAATATTCGGCTGCTACAATGGGCGAAATAGCATTTAGGTTGGGGTAAACGTACAGCACTTTTCGTGTGGAAATGCTCCATTTGTTGTTGGCATCTTTGCAACGAATGTATAAAAAATGAATTCCCTCGGTTAGATTTTGTGCAACAATGGGATAGTTGATTAAATTTAGCGTGTTACCCGCGGTAACAGTCGCAGTATTGGCATTACCAAATCCCGG
>NZ_JAXCIA010000046.1:0-15386 GCF_035985025.1 Flavobacterium sp. PL11 | reverse complement strand
TACAAGCAACTAGCGGAATCTAAATCATTGTAAAATTACGCTCCTATCATTAATCTTATTGAACTAAACAAGATGTAGTTGCTCGGGTGGATACAGAACGACAGCATTATAATTATTTAAATGTAACTGAATTAATTTAGTTTATAATTGCATTTAAAATCACTAATAACGTTATCTTTTTTTTTACAATTATTAGACAGTACGATTTGTAAATTTAGCGCTGTTTTAATTTGCGTTTAAAAAGTAAAAATGCCTTTTGTAGTTCAAAATTAAATTGTGAATATCTATTTGGTAAATATTGCTTTTTTTTACGTCTAAAATCTATCTTTGACATCCTTAAAAAAATAAATGATGAGCACAATTTGGTACGAATGCAAAGTAAAGTATAAAAAAACGGATGAAAATGGCGGTCAAAAAGTGGCAACTGAACCTTATTTAGTTGACGCAGTATCCTATACGGAGGCCGAAAGTAGAATTACAGAGGAGATATCAGCTTATATTAGTGAAGAGTTTAAAATTACAAATATAAAAATAGCGAACTACGCTGAAATACATCCTTTTGAAAATGCGGATCGCTGGTTTAAATCCAAAGTATCATTATTAGCTTATGATGAGGAAAGCGGTAAAGAACGCAAAACTAGTATGTATTTACTGGTCCAGGCCAACGATGTCAAAGAAGCATTTGACAATACGGTAAGCGTAATGAAAGGAACAATGGGCGATTACACTATTCCTGCAATTTCAGAATCTCCCATAATGGATGTATTTCCTTATTTCTCTGGTGAGGAAGGAGAATTAGAGGAACTAGAAAAGTTTAATGCCTTAAAAGCATCAAAGCCAGAAGCGATTGCGGAAGTTGAGGATCAGATGGAATTTGCTGTTGAGGAAGAGAGCGTATAAATAAATTTTACCGCAAATAATCGAAGTAAACAATACTATTTTATTAAAATAGTTAGAATTGCTAAAAATATTTGCGGTACATTTTTTTAGAAAAAGCGCTTGATGAAACTAGAGCTTCATCAATGAAATATAGTACTTTTTGATAAAATCCGTAAACAATTTTTAGCAAGAATTAATAGCATGATATGCTCAATACTAATAAACGTATAAAATAATTATCAGTTTGATTCATTTTTATTTAAACGAAATGGAATCTCGGTTTGTGTGCCATAAAGTTTAATTTCTCTGATATCAGCTGGTAAATTGAATCCTTCTCTTAATAATGCTGTTTTTACATTAGTAATCACGCGTCCTTTAATAAGTAAAGCGTGCATTCCATATTCAAAAGTTTCAAGCCAGAAATGAACTTTAAGATTGACAGTATTAGTTGCAAGGGTATCAGTAAAAACAAAATTTGGGTGCTGCTGGTCTTGAAAAACACCTTCAGTTTTATTTACTACGTCTAATATTAGTTTTTCAGCAGCTAGTATATCATCTTCGTAAGCAATACCTACAATAAAATCGAATCGGAAAAATCCATCTTGAGTATAATTGAAAACAGGTTTTTTGATTACGTCACTATTAGGAATATAAACATCACGCCCATCAAAAGTGCTTAATTTAGTATATCTAAATTCAATGTTTTTTACTTTTCCAAAAACATCACCGATGCTCACCGTTTCATCTAAATTAAATGGTCTATTGAATGAAAGAATAATACCAGCGATAAAATTTTCTCCTATATCTCTAAACGCAAATCCAATAATCACAGTTGATGCTCCAGCAGCTGTAAGAACTCCAGTGGCTATGGTATCTAGTCCAGCAATATTTAATGCATACATAATCACCATTGTAGACAAAATGATCTTTATTGCCTTGACTAAAAAATTGACCATAATTGGATCGTCTGTTTTAGTAGAGAGGCCTTTCTTAGAAAGTTGAGCAATTTTTTGAGCGACAAACATTCCAATAGAAACAATAAGTATGGCAAGTAAAATACCGGGAATTTGCTCTATAAAATTATGCCAGTTTTCCTGAATGGAGGCAAAAAGTCTATCGGAACTATCTTTTAGATATTGATTCATTTATATAATTTTTATGATTCCGACCCTTTTTAAAATGGATTTGTAAATTTTATGTTTTTTAGATTTTAATTTGATTTCTTTCAGTACATTATACTTTTTAAAAGATAACAAATTACAAAAGTTAAATCTCAATTATAATATCTACTATTTTAAAGAATTAGTTAACTAACTGCTATTAAATTCTCGTAATAACTTACTTGTATATTCTTTCAATTATTGCTAAGATAGCAAATTTTTTTATAAAGGATTTAGAATATTTAAATCGATGTCTTCAGAAATCAGATTTATATGAAGTTTAAAACTGTACTATTTTTTCAAAAAATTTAAAAAAAACGTACGTACGAAATTATAAAAATAATTACTATACAACTAGAAATTTATGCATTACGAAAGTACAAAGTCCTAAAATTATTATATAAAAAAACCGTTACATTGCTGTAACGGTTCCTGAATTAATTATGTTTCAACCTTATTTAGGCATAACTACGGTGTCTATGGCGTGTATAACTCCATTTGAAGCAGCAACATCGGCAAGAATTACAGTAGAAGTTCCACCGTTAGCGTCCGTTAATATTACTTTACCATCATTCAAGCTTAATACAATTGTACCACCTTGAACAGTTGTAACACTATATTTTCCGTTATTTTTGTTTATTGCATCGATTACTGTAGCAGCATCAAAGTTTCCTGCAACAACATGATAAGTCAACACTGATGTCAATTTATCTTTACTTTCTGGTTTCAATAAATTATCTACAGTTCCAGCTGGCAATTTATCAAATGCAGCGTTGTTTGGAGCAAAAACAGTAAATGGACCTGTTCCGCTTAAAGTTTCAACTAATCCAGCCGCTTTTACAGCTGCTACTAAGGTTGAAAAATCAGCATTTGAAGCTGCAACATCAACAATATTTCCAGTTTCAGCAACTGCTACTGTGTCCATTGCTACTGTTGTAGAATCAGTCATTTCAGTTGTGTCAGCTGTTTTTTTCTCTCCACAAGAAGTTACGATAACTCCTAAAAGTGCTAATGCACTAAATGTTTTTACTAATTTCATAGTTGGTATTTTAAGTTTAAATTAATTAAGATAAGCAAAGATATATTATTTTTTAGTTTGTTTATCATTTTTAACATATAATTAAACAAAAAAATTTATGGCTAATTTTCTTGCTATATTGGATATATTTGGTTTTCATTAGATCGTTTTTCTTCAGTTACTTATGACAAATGCATAAATTACTGAATAATGTAGGTTTTATTTAAATTTATAAGTTTGAAAACTCTAACCTAATAAAAAAAAATTCACAATTTTAAATATATTTTGGTGATAGTGTAAATTAAAATGTATTGCCTTTATTTAGAAAGTATTTTTAATCCTGCTTTTGCAATTCTTACATCTTCATTTCCATGAGCGCCGCCCACACCAATTCCGCCAACTATTATTCCATTATTGAAAATTGGAATTCCGCCATCCATCATTAAAACATTTTCATCCAAAAACCGTATATCTTCTGGAATATTTCCTTCCTTGATCTCTTTTGCTATTTCAGCAGTTTCTCTTTTTTGAGAGCAAGCAGTATATGCCTTTTTATAACTAGCTCTAATGGTATGTACGCCAGCATTATGATGTCTTGAAACTGCAAGTGTTTGCCCTGATCGATCTACGATAGTAATGGTCACATATAATCCATCTTTTTGAGCTTGTTCTGCTGCAACTTGTACAATTTTTAAGGCCGTTTCACCAGTTAATATTGGGATTTGCGTAAATTTTTCTTGTGCATTTATCATTGTAGACATCAATAGTAGTAAAGTTAAAAGAATATTATTTTTCATCGTTATTATATATTTGAGTAGCGTGATTTTTTTGAGATTGTTTAAGATTATTAGTTTTATTGCAATATTTGCAAATATAACGAAGTAATTGCAGCAAAATAATGTTTTTGTTTTTAACCTTATAAGTCATCTAAGTTTTAAACATAAAATTTAATTATATTGAGAAATGATAAGATTAAACGAGAATTGTTTTTTTTCCAAATTAAGGCAATCGGAGTAATATTGTGACGAAAGTTATAGCAACAATATATTGTTGCTATAACTTATATGTTATAGTTTATAAGGTAATATTAATCTCGATTTTTAATGTATAATTCTTGAACGAGGACAATAACAATAACAGTAATTGGTGTTGCCAGCACTAATCCCCATCCACCCGTTAATGCTCCCATTAGTAATTGCGCAATAATTATAAGTGCGGGAGGCATATTAAGTAGTTTTTTTTGAACAAGAGTTGTTATAAAATTGCTCTCGATAAACTGAATCAATATATACATTCCAGCAACTATTGCTGCAGTTCCGGGACCCTGTAATAATGCAATCAATAATGCAGGAATCAATGCTATTAATGGTCCAAAGTTGGGTATAAAACTTATTAACCCAGCTACCAAAGCTAAAACTAACCAAAGTGGAATTCCTACAATCGATAAACCGATTGCTGTCAATATAAAAACAACTAACATTGAAAACAGTTTACCCTTAAGCCAGTTCAGTAATTGTGTACCTAATTTATCTAAAACTTGATTTGCTTGTTGCTGTCCTTTTTTGGGAACCAAGGCTATTATGCCATCTGTATAAGTTTTAGGAGAAATTGTAAAAAAAATTCCAATAAATAAAACTACATATATATCTCCAACAACACCAAAAGTAGATTGAAAAAATTGGCTTGCAAATCCTTGTACTTTTTCTACAGTCTCATTTGAGGATATCTTATTGATGATTTTATTCCCTATCGTTGTGTCTTGTAATTGATTCTTTACATTATCTATTGTTTTTGGTAATGTCTCAATTAATTCGTCAAACTGAGATTCAACTCTAGTGCCAATCAACCAAAATAATCCGGCGACAATTAGTAATGTACCAAAAATGGATAATCCAGTACATAAACCATCTTTCCATTTAGTTTTACGATGAATAAAATTACTGATCCCTCTAAAAAAAACAGCTATCAGAGTTCCCGCTAATATTAACAAAAATACGCTAAAAGTAATTTTAAGTATTAGTAATATAATCGTTGATAAAGCTACAATACCGACAGTTATCCAGACTTTACTATGAAATGATAAATTATTTTCTAATTTTATGGGCCATTGGTTTTCTTTTTCCATTGTGTTTTAGTTTTATTATCTAGTTCATAATTAAATTATTCCGACTTCCTTTCGAATATTTTTATATGTACTTATTTGAGATTTGATAGTTTACACGGAGATATAATTGCATTTATATCTTGTAAAAAAAAGCAGTAAAATTTAAGAAAATGAATAAAACCCGCAATTTAAAATAATTCATTTTTACTTTCCTTTTATCTAAATTACAAATTATCTAATACAAAACTTTTAATTTTAAAGCTTTTTTAATGTTTGCTGATTAGGATGGAGTACTATTTAAATTTATAAAAGCAAAAATTTAACATCAAATTTTTTTTAGTAAAAAGAGATAATTAGGTATTTAGGTAAATAGAAAAATAATGTTTTTGTTTTTAACCATATAAGTCATGTAAGTTTTAAACATAATATTTAATCATGTTTGGAAGAAATAAAGTTAAAGGATATTTTTTTTGTGTTAAATTAAGGACAGATAAGTGACTAAACAGTACAGATATAAGAGACAGTACTTTATGCCTATAAATTAAATTTTCTAATACAATTTGTAGACTATTTCTATTTTAGGTTATCGTCAAAAAATAAAAATAAAGAGGCAGTTAGCCTCTTTATTTTTATTTTTTATTATCTGTAAAATTTTCTAAAAACATAAAGATTTAAAATCATTTAATCATTTAATATACTAATAATGAAGCTGTTATAACAAAATATAAATAAAATTAAACCACAATACTTATTTAATTTTATTAATAAATCATCTTTATAATTTTTATCTAATATATATTTTATAAAAAACTGATCTAGTAAACATCAACTGACGAAATATATTCAAATGTTATCTCAATAATCTTTTCAATATAATGCTATTATGGTAACTGCAATTATAACTTTAGTTGTAAAATTTACTATTTGTATTCATCATCTAGCGTCTATTTATTACAAATTATTACCGATTACCAAATATTAGTAAAATTTATAACAATAATAAAGTTAAATCGAAGTACATGAAAGCGATCTTAAAAACGTTTATTAGCAGTTTAAAATCTCAATTTAAAATTTTGTTTTTAATGTAATTAATGAGTTGTTTATAGCCTCTTGTATTGCATTTTTTAAATTTCCAAAATCTTCACCTTTTTTCCAATTGCCTTGCATTTTAGCGACAGTTTGAAAACTTTCTTGCTGAATTAGTGTGTTATCGCTTAGATCTACCACTTCTGTTGCAATGTTTACATAACCTTGTTTATCTAATTCTATCACACCATAATAACTGACTAATATTCCGTACTTAATCTTTACGAACATGATTTCATCTACATTATTTGCGATTTTTAAATTTCTGAAATCTTTTTTGCTGTATTTTTTGTCTGAATTTGGTTTTTCAAATTTCTCTAAAGATTTATAATCTATCTGTTCAGGAATAAATTGAAATTGTTTCTTTTTTGAGTCTAGAATAGTAGAAATTTCTGCTTTCACCTTTTCTTGTAAAGCAAAAGTCGGTTCAATCTTTTTCAAAGGTTCTGTAAATCTATTGCCAGGAGTTAAGGCCATATCTAGTAATCCTTGACCTCCAGCTTTTGCCATACTAATACTATCAACTTGAATAATTACGCCCAGCTTTTTAGTATTATAAAATTGTTGGTTTAAAGGAACAGTGGTAACACAACTTGTAATTGTTACTAATAATAAAAATGCGAAAGTCAATTTTAATGATTTCATAAATGTGTTTGATTAAAGGGATAAATTTGGTTTTAGTTTTAAATAGTGACTTTGATGAGAAATTTTCTTTATATTTTTTCAATTGATATTCATTAGATTTACTGCCACAGAGTATTGTAATTCTAAATATAAATTTTTACAATGTAATAAGTAGATGAACTCACTACAATTTCAAAATAGCTATTTCTAGTTGCCTTAGTTTTGATTCTTGAATTTTACTATGTATCTAAGACCAGTCGAAAAACCTAGCGATTGTGTTCTATATGATCCAGAATTCAAATTTATTTTAGTAATGCCTGCATCTCCATTAAATTCTAAAAAAACTGTAAATTTATCTTTAAGTATGAGTTTGTCAACTCCAATTGCAAATAGAAAAGTTATCTCATTATGTTTTATAAATAGAGGTTCATTTAATTTCTTGAATGCTACAAGTTCATTTGTACTACCACTATAGATATTTTGATCTTTAAGTTTATTATAGCCAAAACCTATGTCCCCATAAATTCCGAAATTATTGCCAAGACTACCAGCTCTTCTATAGTTCAAATTGAACGATTTTGAACTGAATTTATATTCAGCATTAGAAACATTATCGCTTTCCGAACCTCTGTGGCTATTTAAAAATTCAAAATGAATACCATTTGTCATATTTTCACGAGGATTATTAAAATAGTAAACTATTGAAACCCCTTCATTACTATTCCATAATGCATTTCCAATTACAGCTTTTCCTTCTGTAATTCTAGAGTTTGCGATGTTGGTGAACCCATATCCCAAATTTGGACCAAATTCCAACTGTTGAGCAAATGCAATTTGGGTTAATATTAGAAAAATTCCAAGTAATTTTGTTTTCATTTTTAATTTTATTAATTTTCTAAAAGCCTTAATTTTCATTATATTTAATTAGTTGTTAATTTTTAAACCTTAAATAATTGGCGATTTACAATCAATTAAAATTAAGCCTCTGCTCTCAGTGTATAGCATAAAGTCTTAATAAATCACTTGAGCGCCAATTTTTGCAGCCTTTAACATTCAATATTACTTATCTTCTTCGGATAATATTTTTTTTCTTTTCGTATTCGTATTCTTCTAGGTTAATGATATTTTCATTAAATAAGTCTTTTAACTCTCGCAGCCTGTCAGCCTTTGACTTAGTTTGATTTTGCTGAGTTATAGTTTTAATAAAGGTTGTGCAATGCCAAAATTGGGTATCAATTCATATGTATAATTAGGTTTATACTTCATTGTCCATAGAAATGGAACAAACACAAAAATACCACTTATAATTGCACCTACATCAATCTATTAATACATTGAAAAATAGGTGTTTAAAGTGGCGGAACCCTCTTTGTCTAATTTAACGCTTGCAATACTTCCAACTATCTTTGTGTCTCGATGAGTGTAAGGAGTTATCCCAACAGACTCACCATTAAGAAACACTTTTGCACCAGTCGGATTTGATTAAATCACTGTTGTCCTTGCACAACTAGTCAATAAAATGGAACCATTTAATAACATTGAATTCGTCTTTTTTTCATTGTTTTATTTTTCATTTTAATTTTCTTTTTTACTACGACGCCACTTAAATATCTTTCATAATTCTGAGGCTTTGTTGATATTATGATAAACTGAATCAGAGAATAGCCACAATTATTAGTGGTCAAATGTATAAAAGATTCTTTAAAAATTATAAAGACAGCGATCATTATTATAACCTAAAAATGAAAATAATTATAGTAAAAACGGAAAAACGGCATTTAAATATATTTAAATACCGTTTTAAACAAAATCAAAGAATTTTAGTGAAGCGCTTTTATAAACGTCTCAATTTTTTCCGTCCCATTTACTGTTAAATCTTTAATAAAGGCACTTCCAATAATGGCTCCTTTAGCATACTGAGTTGCTTGCATAAAAGTTTCTTTATCACTGATTCCAAAACCAATAACTTGTGGGTTTTTAAGATTCATGTCGGATATGCGTTTAAAATATTCTTCTTGAACCCTTCCAAAACCAGTTTGCGATCCTGTTACACTCGCAGAACTAACCATATAAATAAACCCATCAGATACACTATCTATAAAATGGATTCGTTCTACAGATGTTTGTGGTGTAATGAGAAATATATTTTTTAATCCGTATTTTTCGAAAGTCGTTTTATATTCATCTGCATATACATCAACCGGCAGATCTGGAATTATTAAACCATCAATTCCTATTTCGGCACATTTTTTACAGAAATTCTCGATTCCATATTGTAGCATAGGATTGAAATATCCCATGATTACCAATGGAATTGTAACTGTATTTCTGATGTCTTTTAACTGATTAAATAAAACTTGGGTGTTCATCCCGTTGTGTAAAGCTTGAGTCGAACTTTCTTGAATAGTAGGTCCATCTGCTAAAGGATCACTAAATGGTAATCCAATCTCGATCATGTCTACACCATTTTTTTCTAAATCTTGAATGATTTGGACAGTATCATTTAAGTTAGGATATCCAGCTGAAAAATAAATGGATAATATTTTTTTAGATTCTTGTAATTTTTTGTTTATTCTGTTCATTTTATTTTTAATATTCGATTACATAACCTGAGAATTATGAAATTCCAAATTTGATTAACTTCTCAGATTTAATTTAATATATTTTGTTTTGTAAATCTACCAATGAATTCGTAATGCTCAATTTATATTTTTAATGAGAAATAGTTGGATAAGGTGTGTAAAAAATAATTACAAGTTTTCTCCAAATGTACGTTACTTTAATTTTATTAGATAGAAGTGTGTATTATAGATTTTTTCACCATAATCAGGTTTCCGATAATTTTGAACAATTTATTTACTTACTACTTTATAATTGTAAACTCCGCAGAAAGCTTAAAATTTCAAAATAAATAAATCTATTTGTAAACCTCGCACCTCTAACTTCTAACTTCTAACCTCCAACCTCTTTTCTTAAAAAGCTGCACTATAAGCCCAAGCTTTTTGACTAGATTGTAATTGTACTTCGACCCTTTTATAATGCACGCCTTCATATAAGTCTACTTGATGCAGTTCTTGTTTTGTAACTTCATAAACAATTCCTGAAATTGTATCTTCTGGTTTGTGAGTTTCTGTTATAATAGGATATTGTGCTAATCCAAATTCTTCTTCAATTTCAATTTCTTTGAGTATATAACCTACTAATGTTTCTGGAGTTCCTGCGAGAATACGACCAAAAAGATCTTTTTGATGATCCTCATTTTTTAAGCTTGCGTATGCGAATAATTTTTCCATAGGTTTTATTTTTGAAAATGTAAATTCAACTGCTGTTTATGACTTTGTGTTTAGGCTCACTTTATGTTTTGTATTTCTTTCTTGGAACATAGTGAACCTCATTAGTAATTATAATTCTCTTTTATTTCGATTAAAATTGAAGTATTAAATGTTGTTTTGGAAAGCTTAAACTTATGTAACACGGTTGAGATAAAGCGATTGCTCTAAATCAATTAGATTATATCTATTTATAATTTAAAATAATCGATGTAAGTATTTAAATCTTTATCACCACGACCCGAAAGATTAATTACAACAACATCATCTGGTTTAAATTTCATTTCATCAAGAACAGCAAAGGCATGTGCGCTTTCAATGGCTGGAATCAATCCCTCCATTTGAGATAGTTTAATTCCCCACTGCATAGCTTGTTCATCAGTAATGGAGATAAATTGAGCTCTACCTGTTTTAAATAAATTAGCGTGCATAGGGCCAACGCCAGGGTAATCTAGTCCAGCTGAAATGGAATAAGGCTCCGTGATTTGGCCATCAACTGACTGCATCAATAAAGTTTTACTGCCGTGAATAACTCCCACTTTTCCCAATGCAGAAGTAGCGGCACTTTCGCCTGAGTCAACTCCTAAACCAGCAGCTTCAACCGCAATAATATGTACATCCTTATCATCTAAAAAATGATAATATGTTCCCGCTGCATTGCTACCTCCACCCACACAAGCAATTAAATAATCAGGGTTTTCACGACCTTCTTTTTCTAATAATTGCTCTTTAATTTCTTTGGAAATAACCGATTGAAAACGCGCAACCATATCTGGATAAGGATGCGGTCCTACCACAGATCCTATGATGTAATACGTATCCACTGGATTATTAATCCAGTCCCGAATCGCCTCATTTGTTGCATCTTTTAATGTTTTTGAACCAGACATGGCAGGACGAACTTCAGCACCTAACATTTTCATACGCGCTACATTTGGCGCCTGGCGCTTTATGTCTACTTCACCCATATAAACAATACACTCCAATCCCATCAAAGCGCAAACAGTCGCTGTTGCTACACCATGCTGACCCGCACCAGTCTCTGCAATTATTCTCGTTTTACCTAAACGTTTTGCTAATAAAATTTGTCCAATAGTATTATTAATTTTATGCGCTCCTGTGTGGCATAAATCTTCTCTTTTTAGATAAATTTTAGTATTGTATTCTTCTGATAATCGTTTTGCAAAGTAAAGTGGAGTAGGTCTGCCCACATATTCTTTAAGCAGTGAATCAAATTCAGCTTGAAACTCAGGTTCAGCTGTTATTTTTAAATAATTCTGACGTAATTCCTCTACATTTGGATATAACATTTCAGGAATGAAAGCGCCACCAAATTCTCCGTAATAGCCTTTCTCGTTAACATTGTAACTCATTTTGTTTAAAGTTTAAAGGTTCAAATTGATTTGAAAATTTTCAAATAATGTCTTATCTTTTAATCCTGGCTCCGTTTCAAATTTACTATTTAAATCCAAAGCATGGATAGGTAATTGTGTTTTTAAAATTTCTTTTATTGAATTAATCTCTTCTAGCCCAATGCCACCACTTAAAAAGAATGGTTTCTTAGAGGGATAATTCTCTAATACTTTCCAGTCGAAAGCGAATCCGTTTCCTCCTGGCAATTTCCCTTTCGTATCAAAAAGGAAGTAATCGCAAACAGATTCAAATGGTTTTAAAAGTTCGAAATCAAAGTTATCGCTAATTGAAAATACTTTAATAATTTTAATATCTTTTGCTATTGACTCTTTCAAAATTTCACAAAATTCAACCGACTCTTTTCCGTGTAATTGAATCGCTTGTAGATTGTATTTGTCGGCTTTCGCCAAAATGATTTCGATGATCTCATCAACAAAAACACCAACTTTTTTAATCGACTTTGGTAAATCAGGTATTACACCATCAAAATAACGAGCTGATTTCTGCCAAAAAATAAAACCCATATAATCGGGTAGGAGTGACCCTAATTCGATCATATTTTTAGAGAATTTCATACCGCAAATTTTAATGGCTATGCCAGCTTTTGCCGAAAGGTAGAGATCCGATTCATCTTGATTATCTTTACTTTTTTTCATTTTTATTATTAAACATAAATTTCAAGAATTCTAAAAGATAAAACTGTGCAAATTTGTGAAATCTGTGTTCTATTTTTTATTTAAATTCTGTATAAATTCTTTAGCCGCTTTTCCAGCATTATCAGTTTTCATAAAGTTTTCACCAATTAAAAAACCTTTATAACCATAAGGTTTAAGTTCGCTGATGGCTGTAATTGACGAAATACCGCTTTCAGAAATTTTTACAAAATCATCAGGGATTTGTGCTGCTAATTGCTTACTAAAATCCAAACTCACCTCAAATGTTTTTAGATTCCTATTGTTTACACCAATCATGTCTAATGTTGGCATTATCGATTTTTGTAATTCCTCTAAACTATGTACCTCTAACAGCACTTCAAGTTGTAAACTTTTAGCGAACTCAGATAAAGATTTAATTTCTTCCCGAGTTAATACTGCTGCAATAAGCAAAATCAAATCAGCGCCATACGCTTTTGCTTCTAAAATTTGATATTCGTCGACTATAAATTCTTTGCGTAGCAACGGAATATTTACAGTGGCTCTTGCCAAAAGTAAATCATCTAAGGAGCCGCCAAAATATTTTCCATCAGTTAATACCGAAATTCCGCAAGCACCTGCATCCTGGAAACCCTTGGTTACGTCTTCAACAGTGAAGCTATAATTTATTTCTGCTTTAGAAGGAGAGCGACGCTTATGTTCTGCAATGATTCCTGTTGTGCTTTTTAATAGGCGATCACTTAAAGAAATCGTCTTTTTCTTAAAAAAAACCGAATTTTCTAACTGTAATGTTGGAATGATTGACTTTTTGAGAATGACTTCTCGTTTTTTATCTACTATTATTTTGTCTAATATATTCATTAATTTAATTTAAAGATTAAAAAGATTAAAGATTGAAAAATTAATTAATTCAAGTAATTTATTCTTTAATATTTCCAGCCAAATATTTTATAAAATTGGATAAATTTTGTGAAATTTCTATTGTTAGTTTGTAACTTTATTGTACTTCTAATTCGCTTAAAAAGCCGATTTCTTTGCTTAGAATTAACATACTTCTCACTTCTGCGCAACTTCTCTCATCTCTCATCTCTCATCTCTCATCTCTCATCCTTCCTCTTTCCTCTTTCCTCTTTCATCCTTCCTCTTTCATCTCTCATCCTTCCTCTTTCCTCTTTCCTCTTTCCTCTTTCATCCTTCCTCTTTCATCTTTCCTCTTTCCTCTTTCATCCTTCATCCTTCATCCTTCATCCTTCATCCTTCATCCTTCATCCTTCATCCTTCATCCTTCATCCTTCATCCTTCATCCTTCATCCTTCATCTTTCCTCTTTCCTCTTTCCTCTTTCCTCTTTCATCTACTCAACTCTTGTAATTTTTTCAAAGATAAATGTGCATTTCCAGATAATAAACTTTCTTTTGCTATTTGAAATCCTTCTAAAGGGGAGCATTTTGTAACCGTTGCGATTGCCATTCCTGCATTGGCGCAAACCACATTATTTTGTGCCTCGTTTCCTTTTCCAGAGATAATATTTATAAACATTTGTGCAGAATCATCAATAGTTAACCCACCTGCAATCTCACTTTGCTTTAACAGAGAAACACCAAAATCTTCTGGATTCAGCATTCCTTCCATTTTACTGGTAATAATTTTTGTAGATCCTGTTAATGAAATTTCATCATATCCATCGAGTGAATGCAATATGGTAAAATTAGTGGCTGTATTTTGATATAAATAGGCATACATTCGTGCCAATTCAAGATTAAATACGCCCACTAATTGATTTTGCGGAAACGCAGGATTTACCATTGGTCCAACCATATTAAAAAATGTTTTTACCCCTAATTCTTTTCGAATCGGCCCTACGTTTTTCATTGCTGGATGGAATAATGGAGCATGTAATATTGCAATTCCAGCTTTATCAATACTACGCTCTATAAATTCAGCATCATTTGTAAACTTGACACCCAGTTTTTCCATCACATTGCTAGATCCTGAAATAGATGACAGACCATAATTACCGTGCTTGGCTACTTTTATTCCAGCTCCAGCTGCTACAAATGAAGCCAAAGTAGAAATATTAAAAGTATCTTTTCCGTCGCCACCTGTTCCGCATAAATCGATGGTATTATAGTGCGATAAATCAATTCGAATACACAAATCTAATAATGCTTCACGAAAACCTGAGAGCTCTTCGATGCTAATACTTCGCATCATAAAAACAGTTAAAAAAGAAGCAATTTGACTAGTATTATAATCACCATTTGAGATGTTAACCAATACGTTTTTAGCCTCTTCTGCAGAAAGTATTTCGTGATTTATAAGTCTGTTTAATATGTTTTTCATAAGTCTTCCCCAGCCCCTCCAAACGAGGGAAGCACCTATTGGGGTAAATAGGATTTATATTTTTCTTTATTTTACTTAATTACAGCTCTTTAAACTGTAGTCATTAATTAGTTTTTAACCCAGTTTTCCAAGATCTTTTTTCCATTTGGAGTTAGTACACTTTCAGGATGAAATTGAACGCCCCGAACATCATATTTTTTGTGACGAAGCGACATAACTTGTCCGTTTTCGTCAAAAGAAGTTGCCTCTAAAGTTTCAGGCAATGTCACATCAACAACCCATGAATGATAACGTCCCACTTCAAAGTCATTTCCTAAACCGTCAAATAAAAGTTCGTCATTAACTACAGTTTTTACAATAGAAGAAACGCCATGATAAACCTTCTCTAAATTTGAAAGTGTTCCGCCATATACTTCACCTATTGCTTGTTGACCTAAACATACTCCTAAAATACTTTTAGTAGCACCATATTTCTGAATCACTTCTTTTAATAATCCTGCTTCATCTGGAATTCCTGGTCCTGGTGAAAGCAAAATTTTATCGAAGGCTGCTATTTCATCAATATCAAATTCATCGTTTCTATAAACCGTTACTTCACAATTTAAATCTTCTAAGTAATGCACTAAATTGTAAGTGAAACTATCGTAATTATCTATAACTAGTATTTTTTTCATTTTATAAATTTTTTGGCTCTTCGCCTAAATTAGTGGAATTATATATTTTAGGCATTTCCTAAATAATACACCATCTTTATGAAATTCTGCGAATTTCTATAACC
>NZ_JAXCIA010000045.1:0-15802 GCF_035985025.1 Flavobacterium sp. PL11 | reverse complement strand
CTTGCACTGCGATATTTCAATCATGTTGGATGATTTTAGGCGATAATTTGTCAGTGCAACGGCGTCTTTTAATATGCAGAGATCCAAATATCCCTCGAAGTGGGAAATCCTGAATAGTAATCTCATTTAACAAGCTTTTAGAGATAAGGCAGCTATTTAGTTCCCTTTGAAGCTATAAGTGAAAGCGCGGTAAAAACATTTTTTTCAGATTTGTTAGTGATATCAATTAGTAATCTTATAATTGCAAAAGTATTAGCGCCAGTTGTGGATTTGAACTGCCCAAATATTTTTTGTTGTACTTATATGTTTGCTGCGCCAGTTTTAGCATCGCGCTCGGGTCTAATTGCTCCTTTTGACACATTTTTGTCGCATGGTATTTTTGGATGATGTAGAAAAAGAAGTATTTCTTATCGATGAATAAGAAGTTGTAATTGTAAAGTAATTGCTTTTTTACGTTGCTCTGGAATCATTGTTTTGACTAGTTTGTCTAGTTTGTTTTCTATATTTTTGCGTACTGTATTTTGAGTAGTATATTGCTATAGAGTAATTTATTTTTTAACTTTAAAGTTGCATAGAGTTTTATCTTAAGGTATTTTACCCTTTCACTTTTGTATATTTCTTCAATGTAATTCAGATCTCACAACAAGTAGATTATAAAAATTTGATGTACTTTGGCTTTACATTTAAAAAGTGCTGCATAGCGGTCGTGACCTAAAAAAGTATATGGAAGATCATTTCTAAATTCATTTTCAATTGTTTTAATTCCTCTATTATCAGTGACAGTAATGTAGGTAAAACGTAAATTTTGCCTGCACCATCCCCAATATTTTGCACCATTTACAACAACTCCTGCTTGTTCATGTTTTAAGTTTTTTTATTCGTTTTCACGAATACTCAAACATTTTATCTGTTCCAGCATAGGTGCCGATTGAATACCCTGGTTGATCATTAAATATAAAGGAGTTGATTTTTGACCAAATCATCGTAAATTGTGCACTGTTCCACCTTGAGAAATGAATAGATTCATCACATTGTAAATAAAATTCTGGCATCCTTTGAAAAGTTGCGTACTTAATTGTGCTCAAATTAGCGATTTTACCTTCAATATTCGGTCCGTATTGAATTTTTGAAGGCATATTTTTTGGAAAGTCCTATTTGTTCACGCAGCTACTAGTACAGGTTTTACTGAAAATTTTATGTTCAATTAGCATGGATTTCAAGGGTTGAAATCAATTTTCTTGCGTTTATCTAAGAGTGTTTTTTCGGCATTCATTAATTTTTAACCACAAGAATTGCAATAATCAGGTAGGTGTTGCAACACTTGATCAACCTTACTTATAACCTATGAAAACTCCAACGTTTTTCCCAGATGTCCTAGTTGCCCTGCTGGTTTTTTGCCTGTTTTCTCAAGTAAGGATTGATTGGTTTTGATACGATTTTCGTCCTTGGCTGGTGTAAGATGACTGTTAGTGCTGTTTTTTTTAGTTTTTATAGATGGCAAGCTCCTGTTCAAGATGGTTAATTCTTTTTAAAAGTTGCTCAATCTGCACAGCTTGTTTTGCTATGATTTCTAAAAAAGATACTATGCTTGGTTGAGTTGTCAAAAAAAAGATATTTTATTTTTAAAAATTTCAGCTGTCAATCAATAAAAACAAGAAAAATAGACCCAGTGAGTATTAACAATCAAAACAGACTTACAGCCAAAATATTGACAACTAGAGAGATTTTATATAATCCATTTTAAAGATTGTTAATAACGTACTTATTTTTTAGAATTGGACAAGTGAATAGTTACGAGATAAGTTGTTTACTATTATACTTTTAGTGTTGTACTTTTTTTCAAGAAAGAGATGCAGTTTGCCTTGCTAGAGTTTGGTACATACCAAATCAGAGGGTTATACAAGTAATTTAGCAAGTATTAGTTTGATCAGTTCTATGTAATTCTCCAAAGTGTTTGTACTTTTTAGCAAGGTTAGGAAGAGTTAATTTTCCCCTAACTATTAGGATTTTCCCATATTAATTTTTAAGTACGACAATAAATTAATTATAAAAAAGAAGCTTTAAAGTAATCCAAAGCTTGATTTTAATTATTTCTTTCTCGCACAAGGCATAGCAGTGGAAATCCTTTTTAAGGGGAGGTACGGAGCTTAAAAAGATTGTAGCGCATAGCCCGCCCTCGCTGTAACGTCCCGACCGTTCGGGAGTGGAAGCGGGGGATGTGCCCAAATATTATTTCTTATCAACCATTGGTCTGTTTTCTCGGTTTGCCAATTCCCAGGCGGTTACAAAAGCAAATTGAGTCCTTTTAGTTAGGGCATCGTATTCGATTTTGTCAGGTGTATCAGTATGCTTGTGATAATCTGCATGAACTCCATTAAAAAGGAAAACAGAAGGAATCCCATTTTTGGCAAAATTGTAATGGTCAGAACGTTCGTAAAAACGATTAGGATCTTTAGGATCATTGAAGGTATAATCTAAATTTAGCTTCGTGTATTTAGCATTTGCTTCAGCGCATATTTTATCCAAATCGGTTGATAAACGGTCTGCACCAATAACGTAAACGTAATTATTACTATCTGCATGCTTTACATCACGACGACCAATCATATCAATATTAATGTTGGTAATTGTATTTGCTAATGGAAATAATGGATTTTCAGAATAATATCTTGAGCCGAGTAATCCGTGCTCTTCGCCTGTTACGTGAAGAAATAAAATAGAACGTTTAGGTCCATGTCCCGCTTTTTTTGCTAATTGAAAGGCTTGAGCCATTTCTAATAAAGCTACAGTTCCTGAACCGTCGTCATCAGCACCATTATAAATTTCTCCTTTTGAAATTCCTACATGGTCGTAATGAGCTGAAATTACAATTAATTCATTTGGTTTTTCAGATCCTTCGATATAAGCCCAGATATTTTCAGAATCAGGTAAGTTTTCATTGCGTTTTGAATTTAGGAAGGCTGCTGGCACTTTTTGGTAAAAGTCTGAAGCAATAGAAGGGAAGGAAATACCATCTTTTTTGTACTGATCTATTAAATAATTACCCGCTTTTTTCTGACCCGCTGAACCAGTTTCGCGACCTTCCATTTCATCTGAGGCTACGATATATAAGTGTGTTTTGAGCTCCTCAGCTGTTATACTGTTCATATACTTTGTAGGTTCGACCTGAGTAACGCTGCTTTTTTGAGAAGTACAGCTTAATGTTAATACAGCAAATAGACTTAATAAAGGAATATTTTTCATTGTTTAGTTACTTTAATAGATAAATTCATAATTGGTAAACGGTAAAAATAGCAATAATTATAATGAAAACTGTTTTGGTTTGTTTAAATATTTTGTTGCCATGAATAAAATCAATTATATACTTGCGTAATCTTAAAATTGCTTACGACTTATATTGTTTTTTTGGATAAAACAGCAATAATAATTTATTTTTTTTGTAATTATATTGCTTTAATCACAAAAAATTACAGTTACACTCCCTTTAGAAAAATCTATTATTTTATTATTTTAAAACTTCTTTTAAAAATACTTTCATTCGCTGCCAAGAGCGTTTGTCTGCTTTTTCATTGTAAGCTGCACCTTTCGATTTATCATTCCCAGCTTCAGGTTCAGTAAAAGAGTGAACTGCATCAGCGTAATAAATCATTTCCCAGTCTGCTTTGGTATCTCGCATTTCTTGTTGGAAAACAGTAATTTCTACAACAGGAACATAAGGGTCATCAGCGCCATGTAATACTAATACTCTTGAAGTTATTGGCGTACTGATTCTTTTTGGATCACGCCCTAAACCTCCATGAAAAGAAACGGCTCCTTGAATCTTCATTCCTGATCTTGCAGCCTCTAGTGCTCCAGTCCCTCCAAAACAATATCCTATAACGACAATATTATCTGGATTAGCTCCTGATTGAATTAATTGATCTAAAGCTAGCTGAATTCGCCTTTGATAATCCGTATAATTACTTTTGTAAAAACTAGATAATTTGCCAGCTTGTTCTGTATTTGTTGGGTAATTGCCTTCGCCATAAATGTCAGCGATGAATACATAATATCCCATTTTCGAAAGCTTTTCAGCTGATCTTTTTGAATGTGGATCAATTCCTTTCCAAGCTGGAAGTATTAAAACTCCTGATTTAGTTTCGCTTCCTTTTACGGGAGAAATCGACAGTCCATTTAACTTTTGGCTACCGTCACTGTAATTTACTGTATTCAGTTGGGCAAATGAGGTGTTAGTAATTAGAAGTATGCCAAATAAGGCAAATAAGGTATTTTTCATATTTATTGTTTTAAATTTTCACTCAATTCTTTCTTTCATCAAACTATTTAATTTTTTATTTTTTAATTTATGACTGTATTTTAAATCTTATAATTTGTACTATTATTGACCGGGATGATAGGTTTTTTCTGCATTTTTTTGAACGTCCTCTTTATAAAAAAGTACGTCCTTAAATTGACCTTGTTGATACATTATTGCTTGGTCGTAAAAATGTTTTGATTTTGGATCACCACTATTTCCGCCTGCTAATAAAGATTTTGCTTTGATTTTTGTTCCAAATTCGACCGCACAAACAAAACTGTTTCCATTAAAACCATAGCGCTTTTTAGAATCCTTTTGATAACTACTCTTGTAAGCTGGTAAACTTCCCCATATTGCTGGACCATAACTGATGGGTAAACTTTCTTTAGTATCATCGTATGTTAAGTCGATATCGCCTGAAGTTCTTTGGAAGCGATTGATTTCGCCCCAAGGAATATTCCCACTCCCGAATTTAGCTTTTAGTTCGTTAATCACTTCTTGCAATTGCGGAATTAATTGTTCTGGTGTTGCATTTTTTGCAAACTCAATTGTGTTTTCTACTTGATCTAATTCGCCCTCATCGGTGTAAACTTTTTGGATTATCGGATTCAATTTATAAGCCCATTCTATCGCTAAGGTTGTAGCAACTGAATTTTCTTTAGCATAGTAATCCCATTTTTTTAATAACGTGATTGCTTCAACTAATTCTAAATAAATAGCGCTATCCTTTTTAATATTTTTATCGAAAGAGGCTGTTAATGCCGGAATTAAAAATTCGAAAGCAGTCAACTTGGTGTCGTAGCCTTCAGCAATTACTTTATCTAATGTGTAATTACTTCCCTTGCTCAATAATCGAACAGCATTTAATCCTCGAAAACTTTCTCCATCAGGTGCCATATAAGGTAGATAGTTTTCTTCTTTTGGACTATTTTCTCCCGCAACAGAATAGGGTGTTGAATTACAGTTTTGTAACCATGCGTTTGATGGATTATAAGAGTGAACCGTTTCTGCAACCTCGTGTAAACCCTTCCATTGTGTTGTTGATGTTGTACCATCCATAACTTTTGACCAGTTTAGTTTTTTATCTCTTATTGGAATAAAATTGCCATGCCAGTAAGCAATATTGCCTTCTTTGTCAGCATAAACGGTATTATTTGAAGTGTTTGCTTTTATGTCCATCGCTTTTTTATAATCCTCAAATCCATTTGATTTTGTACGAATCCAACTTTGTTCTAAACTTTTCATCGAACGATTGTTCGACTTTAAGCTAATCCATTTTCCGTCTCTTTTAGCCATTACAGGTCCGTGGTTTGTGTAATAGGTTTTGAACGTTTTTGGAATTAGTTTTCCATCTTCTATATATTTAATAGTGATCATTTTTTCAGTCAATGGTACTAATTTACCGTCATATTCATAAAATAATTTTTTGTTTTTAGTGGTAATTTTTTCAGCATAAATGTCAGCTACATCTACGTTAGATGATGTATGCATCCATCCGCAGTTTTCATTAAATCCTTGATAAATAAAAAATTGTCCCCAGGTTACTGCGCCGTAGGCATTTAATCCTTCTTCGCTGCTGACTTGTATTTCTGGACGGAAATAAAAAGTGGTATGGGGATTAATATATAAAATAGCATTTCCTGAAGCGGTTTTTGATGGTGCTATTGCAAATCCGTTTGAGCCAGTCTGTACATCTTTTTCTCGTTCTATATAGGCTACTTTATCCGTATTCCCGGAGTAAAATGCTTTTAATTCGCCTGTTGAAAGACCAGCAGTACTAATCGCTCCAATACTTCCATCGGTCCATAGTAATGGAAACCAAGGTTCGAAATGTGTCAGCAAAGCAGGTTTAACTTTTGGATTTTTATATAGATAAAAATTGATACCGTCTGCATAACTATTAAGTAGTTTTTTCAACCAAGGTGCCGCTTTCTTGTAATCATCTTTAGCATCTTCGGAGTCAATTAACAGTTTTATTTCTAAATCGTTGTATAAAACGGATTGTCCTTTTATTTCTGAAAGGCGTCCTAGTTTTTCAATATAATTCATTTCTACGCGCTTAAAATCATCTTCGCATTGCGCATATAGCATCCCAAAAACTGCATCGGCATCCGTTTTTCCATATACGTGAGCGATTCCCCAATTATCTCTAATAATTGTTACTTTCTTAGCCATTTTTTCGAGCCTTTCAATTTCTTGGGTGTTTAACTTTTGTGAAAACACAGAAAAAGGGATACAGAAAACTAAAAGTAATAACGGTAAACGATTTGTAGAAAACTTCATCTTATTTTATTTTAAATTTTTGTCCTTCTATGTAAATAGCCATTTCTAAACTTTTTATACTTACTAAATTATCTTTTTTAGATTTGATTATGCCTTTTGGTTTTTTTATTACAACAACTTCACTCTCACCTGCAATCTCAATTTCTTTGTCTCGAACAATTAGAGCCGTACTTTCATCAATACCAATTCCGATATGATTGGGAAATTCAACCAATGCAGATAATAATCGATTATAGCGACTTCTTTTCATAAAATGCTGGTCAATTATTACATTCTTTACAAGTCCTAAACCAACTGTTGTTTCAAGATTATCGTATCGAACATTATCAAAAGTTTCTGAGTATTTAGTTTGTAATTTTTGATTTCCTGTAATCATGTGTTCACACATTACAGCCGCACCAGCACTCGTTCCTGCAATGGTACTTCCGTTTTTGTAAGCTTTGTGAATGGATGTGTACACAGGAGTGTTTTTGACCACATCCATAAAACGAGTTTGATCGCCTCCACTAATGAATATAAGTTTTGCGTTTTGTAAGGAATCATTCAGCACTTTATTATGCACTGTCGTTTTATTAAAATTCATCATGATAATAGGATTTGGAATTAGCTTTTGGAATTGAGCCTTAAAATAATCATAGGATTCAACGGGTTCTCCGCTTGACATGGGTAAAACAACAATATAATCATCTTTCTTTAAGTCAGAAATATTAATTAGCTGTGTCATCAAAGCATTTGATCGATCTCCACCACCAATTATAAAAAGTTGTCCTCTTGTATTTTGTGCTTGTACTATTCCATAAAAAAACAAAAGCAATATTGTAATTACTATTTTGATGTTGAGAATAAAATCAGATGGATTTTTCATTAGTAAGAGGTTGGTTTTCTGTTTTAGGCTTGATGAATTAAGATTAAAATATTTTTAAAGTGATACATTACGTTTAAAAGCGCAACCTAGTTCAATTATCGAATCAGTTTTTGCAATACCTGGAATATTATCTATTTTTTCATAAAGAAGTTTTCTCATGTGTTCATGGTCTTTAGCGATGATTTTAATATATAATGTAAATGAACCTGTAATATAGTAACATTCCGTTATCTCTGGTATTTTTTTCAATTCATCTATAATTCGATTAGAGTCTTGATCTTTATTTAAGGTAATTCCAGTAAAAGATCCCCAATCATAACCAATTTTTTTTTCATTGATTATTGGCTTTATCCCTGCAAGAATTCCTTGTTCTGTTAATCTATTGATACGCTGATGCACCATTGTATTTGATATCTTCAAATTAGTAGCAATAGCGGAATAAGCCATTCTACCATCTTTTTCTAATTCTTTGATGATATTAATATCGTATTCATCTAATATATTCATAATTTATAATTATTGAGTAATTCAATTATTGCAATGGTATAAAAGTAATTAATTTATTTAGATCTAATAACTATTTATCTTCCAATGATAGTTTAAAATTGACTTTTTTTAGTGTTGATTAAATAAAATTCTTAAAATAATTTATTTTAAAAAGTCAAAATTGTGATTTTAATTGATTTATTAGAAAAAAACTGTAATTTTGTAATTTTAAGTTTTAAATAAAAATATTATGACACATACAGAACAAAATTTATCTCTAAAATCCGAGTCTTTAATAGCACTAGAGGATCAATATGGTGCTCACAATTACCATCCACTTCCTGTAGTTTTAGAAAAGGGCGATGGAGCTTATGTTTGGGATGTGGATGGAAAAAAATATTATGATTTTTTATCAGCATATTCAGCAGTAAATCAAGGACATTGTCACCCAAAGATTGTTGGTGCAATGATAAAACAAGCACAAACATTGACGTTGACTTCGCGCGCATTTCACAATGATCAATTGGGACCTTTTGAAAAATATGTGACTAAATACTTTTATTTTGATAAAGTTCTGCCAATGAATACTGGTGCGGAAGCAGTAGAAACAGCTTTAAAGCTTTGTAGAAAATGGGCTTATGAAGTAAAGGGAATCGCAGAAAATGATGCGCAAATCATTGTTTGTGAAAATAATTTTCATGGACGAACAACTACCATTATTTCTTTTTCTAATGATGAAAATGCACGTAAAAACTTTGGTCCTTACACTGCTGGATTTATAAAAATTCCTTACGATGATATTGACGCTTTAGAAAACGTTTTAAAATCTTCAAACAATATCGCTGGATTTTTAGTAGAACCTATTCAAGGTGAAGCAGGTGTTTATGTTCCAACTGATGGCTATTTACTAAAAGCAAAAGCACTCTGCGAAGCTCATAGTGTACTGTTTATTGCTGACGAAGTGCAAACAGGAATAGCGCGCACTGGCAGATTATTAGCAACTTGTGGAGATTGCGATTGTAAAAAAGGTTGCGAAAATAAACCAGAAGTTAAACCAGATATTCTTATTTTAGGAAAAGCTCTTTCAGGAGGTGTTTATCCTGTATCAGCTGTATTAGCCAATGACGCTATTATGAATGTTATTAAGCCAGGACAGCACGGATCAACTTTTGGCGGAAATCCTATCGCCGCTGCAGTTGCTATTGCTGCACTTGAAGTGGTAAAAGAAGAAAACTTAGCGCAAAATGCGGCTTATTTAGGTGAAGTTTTAAGAAATGGACTTAACGAAATTGCCTCTCGAAATTCCTTAATCACTCTTGTGAGAGGTAAAGGTTTATTGAATGCTATTGTTGTAAACTGCAATGAAGAATCAGACTTAGCATGGAATATCTGTCTGAAATTCAGTGAATATGGATTATTGGCTAAGCCAACACATGGTAATAAAATTAGATTCGCACCACCATTAGTAATCACTGAAACTCAAATTCATGAATGCTTAGCAATTATCGAAAGGGCTTTAAACGATTTTAAATAATGTTTATGTTCTTTTTTTCTTTAATGTTGATACAGAATATAATAGTAATATACTGGCTTATTTCTATTAAATGTAAAGTTTATAAAAAATTAAATTTATCAACAGACTATTTAATATAAATTTTAAATTAAATTTTTAATAGAAAGTATTAATATATTTTATAAATATCGGATTACTATTTATAAGAAATAACCCTTAAACCAAAATCAATAATTTGATTTTGGTTTAAGGGTTATTTCTTTTTATAATATGATGTAAAGCGATCTTTTAAGTCAAGTTAATCGATGATTAGTAACCTTCATTTTGAATTAAATTTTTATTAACATCAGTCTCTCTTAATGGAATTGGTAATATCAAATTGTTTGCATTATACGAAAGAGATCCTATATTTTGCTTTAATCTTTTTGCATCAAATAAAGCAAATCCTTCAAAGGCTAATTCTCTTCTTCTTTCCATTAAAATAGTTGTCAAATTTACAGTAGTATATAAATCAGCACCCGAACGATCTCTTAATTTATTAATATCATTTAAAGGAGAAAGTCCTATTGCAGTTCCTTCTCTAAAATTAGTTTCAGCACGAATCAAATGCATTTCCGCTAAACGTAAGAAAGGGATATTGCCATATTGGTTTTTCCACTTTGTAGTGCAAATATTATCTGCTTCGTAAAAAAAGTTAGCGCGTTCATCTTTAGAATCATCATAAATATCAAAGTGTTCATCTTCAATACTAATATCTGGATTTCCAGAACGACCTCCAAAATCTTCTCCTGCCCAAAAAACATTAAAATCATTTGCGCTAGCATCCTGACTGCTTACTTGCCATGCAAATAAATCTTCAGTTGAATTTTCTGCATTGTTAAATGCTTTTGCAAAAGTAGATGCTAATGTCGCACCACTACCAGTGATTACAATATTTGCCATATTTCGTGCATTTACAATATCTCCTTTTTGTAAATAAACACGAGCAAGTAGTGCAGCAGCGCTATATTTAGTAGCATATATACCATTTGAAGCAGGAAGCGCAGTATAAGCATCTGTCAAATCAAGAAGTACTTGTTTATAAACTTCCTCAACTGTATTTCGAGAAGGGAAAGTAATTTTAGCGGGATCTAAATTAGGTTCTAATATTATTGGAACTCCTAACTGACTATTTACCGATCCCGCAATATATGGTTTACTAAACAATCTTACTAAATCAAAATATACTAATCCTCTTAGAAATTTTGCTTCCCCTTGTGTAATTGCTTTATCAGATGCATCTTTAAAAACATCTAAATTATTTAGGATAATATTAGTTTGGTTACTTATTTTATAGGCTCTTAACCATAAACTTTCAACAAAGCTATTGTCTTTTAATATTGCTTTTTCATCATATTGTGAAGGTTGTACGTATGTTCCGTCCCAATAAAGCTCTCCTTGATTAGCGATCAATTCAGAAGCTAATGCGATCCCGCCACCATAATTGGAGCTTGCTCTAGCATCTCCATAAGCATTATTTAAAATCTTCTTAATGTTTGAAGGAGATTTAATAGCTGCTTCAGTGGTAATATCTTGTTCGGGATTGATAGTTAAATTATCGTCACAAGCTACAAATAATAGTGTAACTAATGCTATTAAAATTGTTTTACCGTTATATTTTTTCATATCTGTTTTCATTAAAGGTCAATGTTTAATCCAATAATTAATGTTTTTGCAGGAGGAGCTGAATAAAAAGCGATTCCTTTTTGAATATTTGAATCACCATTGTTGTCATAAGACGATTCTGGATCATAACCTTTGTAATTTGTAAAAGTAAGTAGATTGACCCCTGTCATATATAATCGAATTTTATCTATTGAAAATTTTTGTGTTATTGTTTTAGGTAAAGTATAACCCAGTGATAAATTTCGTAATCGTACAAAATCAGTTTTTTCTAAATAGCGTGTTGAAGATTGCTCTCCATTGCTACGACCCCATCTAGCTTGAGGCACATTAGTAATGTCCCCTGCTTTTTGCCATCTATTTAATTGATCTATTGTTTGGTTGTCTTTGTATCTACCATTACTTGATTGAAACTTTCCTGCCTCATTATAAATAGAAGCGCCCCATTCACCTTGAAAAGTAAATGAAAAATCAAAATTAAAGAATGCTATTGTGTTACTCATTCCAGCCATAAGCGTAGGATAGGGACTTCCAGCTATCGTTCGCTGGGCTTCACTATAATTTTTGGTCGTAGTTCTATCTAAACTGCCATCTGCTTTTAAGCTATTTTTAAAGAATAAGGCATTTCCGTTAGCTGCATCAACGCCCGCGTATTCAACAACGTAAAAAGAGGAAATAGTCTCGCCAACTCTAACTATGTTTTGTCCTGAGACGATTTCGCCTCCTGGTAAATCAGTCACTTTATTGTCTAATGTTGCAATATTCATTGATGTTTTCCAACTAGCATTAGCCGTTTTAATGTTTGTCGTATTTAATACAAATTCAAGACCTTTATTTGTCAAAGAACCAACATTACGCGTTAAAGATCGCCAGCCAGAAGTACCTGGCAAAGGTTCATTTAATAAAAGATCATTGGTTTTTTTAACATAATAATCTACTTCACCACTTACTCTATTATTTAGAAATCCAAAATCAATACCTATGTCAACTTGATTTGTTTTTTCCCATTTTAAATCTTGATTTGCCAACTGTGAGGGATTTATAGCGGATTGTTTGTTATATGATGAACCATTGAAAAGACCTAAACTAGCAAAATTGCCAATACCCGCATTTCCTGTAACTCCAAAACTTCCTCTTATTTTTAATAAACTTAGAGTTTCATTATCCTTTAAAAAATTTTCTTCTGAAACAATCCATCCTACAGAAGCAGCTGGGAATACTCCGTAACGATTTGAAGCACCAAATCTAGAAGAGCCGTCATAGCGTAAACTAGCTTTAAATAGATATCTATCCATTATTGAGAATGTTGCTCTAGAAAAATAAGAAAGAAAATTATATTTTGTTCTACTTGAAGATCCTGCCGTGATTTCTGAAGCACTTTCAACTGTTTGTAAATCATCCGATGGGAAACCAGTTCCAGCAACATATTGTCTTTTTCGAGAACTTTCTTCAAAACTCATACCTGCGACAAAATCTAAATCATAATCCTCTTTAAACGTTTTGTTATAATTGAAGTAATTATTAATACTGTATTTATCAGACTGGATTGCATTAGCATCCGCATAACCATTTGTAGAAGCAGATTCAGTTAAGCTACCCGCGAAATACTCTTCTGTTTGATTATTATTGTCATATCCAAGCTCTGTTCTAAAACTTAATTCAGGTAAAATTTTATATTCTAAATAGGAGTTCATTAAAGTTCTAAAAATATTTGAATCCCAGTTTCCATTAAATTGTTGTGTTAAAAAGTTATAATATAACGGAGTGTCATTATTAGGAGTAACGCCATCATCTAAATAAGCAGGAGATAATGGTGTTTGAGCAACTGCTTGTAATGGCGTTGTAAATGAGTTATCCGATCCTATTCTTGTTATATTTGTTTTGCTCAAACTCGTGTTTAATCCGACTCTTAATTTATCGGACACTTTGTGGTCAAGATTTCCTCTGTAGGAATAACGATCCATTGAATTCCCTCTCACGATTCCTGCTGTGTTATGATAACCTCCTGAAAGAAAAAATAATGTTTTATTATCTCCTCCTGATATAGAAAAGGAATGGTCTTGGACAGACCCTTTAACTAATGCTAAACTTTGCCAATCCGTATCTACTTCGCCTTTTCTCCAGTCTTTTCCATTTGCATAACCATCAAACACGCCTCCTGGTTCAGTCAACCATAAGTCATCAGCACCATATCGATTGGCAGAAGCTTCTGTAAATAATTCTACATATTGTGCAGCGTTAAGCCAGTTCACTTTATGAGTTGCTTCGCTCCATCCACCAGAAGTGTTTAGAGAAATTTTTGTTTTACCTGATTTCCCTTGTTTTGTTGTAATTAATACAACTCCATTTGTCCCTCTGGCCCCATATATCGCCGCAGATGAGGCGTCTTTTAAAACTTCTACTGATTCAATATCGTTTGGATTTAGTGATATTAATGGATTAATAGGAGCTGCAGATCCACTTTCATTATCATTAATTAGTGGCATTCCGTCAAGTACATACAAAGGTTCTTGGGATGATGAGATGCTTGATACACCTCTTATTCTCATTTTTACACCACCCTCGACTTTACCATTAATTTGAGTAATTTGTACCCCTGCTAATTTGCCAACTAAAGCATTTTGCATATTTGAAACAGGAATCTGCGATATGTCTTTTGAAGTTACACGCGCAATATTGTCTGTTAGTTTTTTCTTGCTCTGTGTTCCAAAGCCAACAACAATAACATTTTCAAGTTCATTTGATGCATCAGTAAGTTTTATGACCATTGAAGACGATACCGCAAATTCAACAGTTTTCATTCCTATAAAACTGACAATTATTATTTGTCCTTTTGTAGCATTGATTGTAAAATCTCCATCAAATCCAGTTTGAGCACTAATAGTTGTGCCTTTTACAATAATGTTTGCACCAGGTATAGGAACTCCACCTGAATCGGTAACTTTGCCAGAAAACTTACTTTCTTGAGCAAATGTTAGTTGCACAAAAAGTACAAGTAATGTGCTCAATAAATGTTTTAAATTAATTTTCATTATTTGATTATTTAAGATTAGCTCTACCAAATATCTAAATAAAATGTTAAATAAAACAAATTTTAATGTTGAATTGTTAAATAAATTTATTTTCCAACTATTTTTTACATAATACACAAATATTATCTATTAAATAAATATAATTAAAATATTTTGTGTTGTTTTGACAAACATTTTAATCTAGTAGACACCAATAATTGTGCAAAATATAATTCCTATTTTTTTTAAGGTTTTTTTAAAATAAAAAGATAAGCTAATATTTTAATTATTTGCAGTGCAAATGTTATAAAAAACGGAATGCTTTTCTGTATTTTAATGAATCATTATTATCCTTAATTTAGTAAATATTAATTTTAATTTTTAATAATTAAATTTCAGCTTTCCCTTAAATCAAAGATTTTTAAACAGGTATATTGATATTCATTTAACGATATTTTATAAGTTGATTGAAAAATAATCGTTAAATTAGTGATTCATTAACCAATTAAAAATTTTAATATGAACAATGATAAAGATAAGATAAAGGATGGTGAGGTAAATATAGAGGATACTACCGTAAATGGCATCCCTGATTTTCTAGTTTATCCGCCTGAGGAGGATATATATAATCAGTTAAAAAAAGAGGAAGACATCAATCCAGAGAATATTTCAAAAAATAAAGTTTTTTTGGAACTTAATGATGTCATAGGCAATAACGAAAAAGACTTTGGTGACACTATGACTGGATCTGACTTGGATGTTCCCGGTTCAGAGTTAGACGATCAGGATGAGAAAATAGGTAGTGAAGATGAAGAAAATAATTATTACAGTTTAGGTGGTGATAATCATGATAATTAATATTTAAAATAAAACTATCAAGATAATCAATGATCATCAGTGTTAAATGCTATTATTTATAAGTGATTGATTCAAGTTAATATTTATTGTATTGAATTTGTTTTCTAATAAATTTCAAAAAGGCACTTAATTTACTTTTGTGCGTTTCACTAAACATAAAAGAGTCCATTACCAAACAAGGAAATGGACTTTTTTGTGTTAAGGGTCGTGCTATCCGTTTCAAGTCCTCGCAAAGTTCCATTACATTTTACTTTGCTGTGGGCTTTACACTGCTATCCCTAACGCGAGCTCCGATTATAAATATAAAATACTCCAATCTATTAGGTATGATTTAAATCGGCTATTGAATACCTATAACCAAATAACGCACTTGTAATCATAGGTCGTTAAAATTTTACGCATCAAGCTATTTTACTTTGAAATCATTGCGTACGGTCTTAGCTGTGGAATGTTATGGTTATCTATAAGGGATATTTTTAAAATTGTTAATTATTAGATGTAATCATTGTTCGTGATGTCAGCGTTGTGATTGCATATAGCTGCCTTTCATATTAATTTGATGGGTTCAAGAAACTAACATAAAATTTTAAAATCGCACACCTATTATATATTATGTGTAGTTGAAGTAGATTAGAGTACATAATCGCGAATAATTAAATCGTCAAAAATGAGCTATTCGAGTAGGAATTGCATTATTTTTCATTAAATAGTCAAAGAAGCGTTTGGGTTGAGAAAAAACTTCACTTTCAAGTTTCACGTTTACAACCATTTAAAAGCAATCTTCCACAAATCAGAAAAATACTTGCTTAAAAAGCTTGTAGAAGCGA
>NZ_JAXCIA010000044.1:0-16028 GCF_035985025.1 Flavobacterium sp. PL11 | reverse complement strand
AATAGCTTATTTCCATTCGATCATTTAATTAGACATGATGAACGCCCGTCTGTTCGAGTGTTTTTATACATTAGCGCTAGCGGTTGTATAAAAATCTATCGAGAACTCCTCACCTTATCAATGAAGCAATAAATCTTAACTCATAAAATTTATACTATCACACCTTAATAAACCATCTGTTTCTGTTTTCTGAAAATAGTAGACTGTAGAATTAATGACAGCACAATAGTCAACATCGCTCCTATAAAATTCAGCCATAAATAACCTAGTTTTTCTTGTCCACTTGGGTAAATGAAAATAGCAAAATAATAGATAATAAAAATGGTCAACTGACTTGCTACCGCACTGTAAAAAATGGCTTTTGATTGTACATTTTTGACATAAAAGCCAACAAGAAATATTCCCAGAACGGTTCCGTAGAATATGGAACCTATGATATTTACTAATTGAATTAAATTCTCAAACAGTGTACCCACACAAGCAAATAAGATAGCTATTACGCCCCATAACAATGTAAAAAACCGTGTAGCATATAAATAATGTTTCTCTGACTTTTCCTCTTTTAAATTACGCTTATAGATGTCAATTGCAGTGGTCGATGCTAATGCAGTTAGTCCTGAAGCAGTAGATGACATTGCCGCTGATATAATTACAGCCAGCAATAATCCGATGAGTCCTTTTGGCAAATAATTCAAGATAAAATGAAAGAATACATAATCCTTGTCGTTTGTTTCGCTACTACTATCGGCTTTTAAGATTATTTCTTTTGCGCGATCTCTTAGATCTTTTTCTTTGCTAGATAAGGCTACCAGTTCTTTGCGCAATATGGGGTTATCATAATCTTGATTTAGTTGATCGATATACAATAGATTGATCACTTTTTTATCTTCGGATAAATCATCTAATTTTTTCTCTAAAGCATTGTATTCTCCTTTAAACGCTGATTTTTCAATCATCGCTTTATTGTTTGGATTAAAATTTAAAGGAACAGGGTTAAATTGGAAAAAGACAAAAACCATAACTCCAGTCAATAAAATAAAAAACTGCATGGGTACTTTTAAAAGTCCGTTCATGATCAGTCCCATTTGGCTTTCCTTAACAGATTTACCTGATAAATAACGTCCCACTTGCGACTGATCGGTTCCAAAATAGGCTAGTGCTAAGAAAAAACCGCCAGTGATTCCGCTCCAGAATGTGTATTTTTCCTCAGGATCAAATGAGAAATTGACGATATTCATTTTATCATTTGCACCAGCGATATGCAAAGCGCTTGTAAAAGTCATATCATTAGGTAAATAATGTAATATCAAGAAAAAAGTGATAAACATTCCAGACATGATTACAAACATTTGCTGCTTTTGGGTCACATTAACAGCCTTTGTTCCTCCTGAAAAGGTGTATATTATCACTAAAACCCCAATTACAATATTCATATAAGTTAGATTCCAACCCAATATAGCCGACAAAATGATAGCTGGCGCATAGATAGTCAAGCCTGTACCTAATCCTCTTTGAATTAAGAAAAGTACTGCAGCTAATGATCTTGTTTTTAAATCGAATCTCTTTTCAAGGTATTCATACGCCGTATACACTTTGTACTTATGGTATAAAGGAATAAAAGTCACACAAATTACTACCATAGCGATAGGCAGTCCAAAGTAGAATTGTACAAACCCCATTCCATCGTGATAAGCCTGACCAGGAGTGGAAAGAAACGTAATGGCACTAGCTTGGGTAGCCATTACCGAAAGTCCTACTACATGCCAAGGCGTTTCATTATTTCCTAAAATAAAATCCTCAACGTTTTTACTTCCTTTTGTTTTCCAAGCGCCATAAATTACTATAAACAATAAGGTGAATATCAATATAATCCAATCAAATAACTGCATAATTTAAGAGTATAATTTCATGATGAGACAAAAAATAAGAATATAAATTGCATTGGCTATAAGTACCCATGTATAGTTTTTTGTCCAAGTTTTGGTTTTTTTTATTTCCATTTTTGTTTTTTTAAACGTATTTATTGATTAGCATTTTGATCTGCTGCTTTTAGTGAAATCATATTCGATAATAATTTATAAGCACCAATTACCCCTTCAGGTAATTCTCTAAAAAAGCTTAAACCTGTGTACACGTAGTGCCCTTTGCCATAAGGAGCTATTAATAAAGCTCCATTTTTTGGTGTTTCACCTGTATCATTTGAAGATAGGATAGGCGTAAAAGCCTTGTCATATACATTAGGGTAATACAAACCTTGCTCTTGTTTCCAACCTTCAAAATCCTTTGAGGTAATTGTGTTTGGATAATTTAAAACAGCATGATTTGGTGCTAAGAATCGTACCTGCGCATTTTCTTCGGTTACTCGATCACGTGAAAGTTTTAGAGGATATGGTGCAATTTTATCTGTAATTAAATCACCAGAAGTATTGTATTGGACAATCATTGTTTTACCCGATTTGACAAAATCAAAAAGTATGTCTTGCTTAAAAGCGAGCGCATTTATTGTATTATAAGCACGAACACCTGTCATTACTACATCAAAATTCTTTAATTTTTCAGGAGTAATTTCTTCAGCATTTAATAAAGTGACTATATAACCTAACTGAATTAAACTATTAGGAACTTCATCGCCAGCTCCCATTATATAGGCAATTCGTTCACTATTGGTTATCAAATCCGTTTTAATAAACTTGGCCTCAGCTGATTTTAAAACTTGTTGCTTTGTAATGTGATCATAATTGATAAATATTTGCTCTTTATTATATTGTTTATCATTCATGATCGCGACACTTTTAGCGATAGCTTCATCAGCTTTAGACGGTGGAGTTACCTCAAAAGAAACCATTTGTTCAGCACCTTTCTTTGTAATTTCAAACGGTATCGCTGCTGGTGTAACCAACCAATTTTTAGGTAATTCTAGTTGTAAATTTCCTTTTACATTATCTTTACCTGCTTTAATTTTTACAGTTACCATTTTACTTTTTAAGTTTTTAAATAGTAATACTTTTTCACTTATTGATGTTGTGACTGCTGGTATTATATCAAGATAATTATAAACTTCACCCTGCACGTCGTCGTTGTATTTATAAATTACAGTTCTCTCGTATGGAATTTCGATTGTATTTATTTTTATAGTAAAAACCACTTTTATATCTCGAATAATATCAGGAAGTCCAATGCTTTGCTGATCGCTTACAGTGTACATTCCTATTGTTCCGCTATCTTTTAAATAATATGGTTGTGTATAATTTAGATTTTCAGGTAAATCTATATTAAGATTAAATGCATTGGTAGTATTATTTTTTAAAGCTAAATTTTTTATAACCATTTTTCCTGCTGGTAAAGTCGTTATACTTGATAATTGTATTGGAGTAGCACTTCTATTGATGGCTTCTAATTTTAATTGTAATATACTTCCTGGAGTTGCCTCTTGATTTTGTGCAGCAGCTTCAAGAAACAATCCAGCACATGCGGCAATAATTTCTTTAAGTTCGGCTAGCTTTAAAGGTTTCCAATGATTTTCATCTAAGGATTGAATCATTGAATAGGCTTTAACCAAATTTGGAATACTCAGGGATGGATCCTTATGATTAAATTCAGTAATAATTTTAGAAAGTAGAGTTCCTATATTTTTGCCACCTTTCACTCGATTCCATGAAGTATCGATCCCTTCAAAAAGCGATTTTTTGTCAGCAAGAGGATCTCCATTTATAAATTCTAAATATTCGGTTTCTTCACCTCTTTCACCAGTACTACCAAAACCTTGTGATTGATGTCGGCTTCTACTCAATGCTGCAATTTCTTGATTCGATTTTCCAAGATCAGCATAATAAGTGCCTGTTTCAAGTGCGATTAAATTAGTTTTATCAGCAGCATTGAATTTTTCAATTGTGCCGTAAAACCACCATGAAGTATTAAAGAATTGTCTTTTGGTCTGCCAAGGTTTTACATATTGCAGTTGCTCTAGAAAACTATTTGGATCACTTGCCAGCTTAAAACTTTCCATGCTTAACATCGCTGACGCTGTGTGATGCCCGTGAGTGGTTCCAGAGGATCTATGGTCAAAACGATTTACAATTACATCGGGTTGAAATTTTCTAATGGCCCATATAACATCGGCCAAAACTTTTTCCTTATCCCAAATCTCTAATGTTTCAGATGGATTTTTAGAAAATCCAAAATCATTGGCACGTGTAAAAAATTGTTCTCCGCCATCAATTTTGCGAGCTTCAATAAGTTCTTGTGTTCTTATTACACCTAGTAATTCACGAAGTTGTGTGCCTATTAAATTTTGTCCACCATCGCCGCGAGTAAGTGATAAATAACCCGTTCTAGCCTTTACATCATTAGATAAATAAGAGATTAATCGTGTGTTTTCATCATCTGGATGGGCCGCAATATACAAAGCTGATCCAAGAAAATTAAGTTTTTCTATCTGATGGTAAATTTCAACTGAATTAGGTTTTTTTGGAACTTGAGCTACAACAACTGGATTAGCTATAAATAGTAGTGTAAGCGCTAAATAATATCTTCTTTGCATTATTCTTTATTTAATTTGCAATAGCTTCAAATGTAGGAATTAAATAAATTTTTTTGAAATGTTTTTTTCATTCTTTAATAATCAAATTTTCGCATATATTACTTATAAGAAATTAACAATAAAATCTCAAATTAAGAATAAATTTATGTTAGAAAATAATACGCATAAAAAAAGGAGCAATTTCCATTGCTCCTAAAACATAATTTTTTTAATTTTATAGTAATAAAATCAATAATAAAACTACAATGATTATAGCTCCTACTGATAAATAGATTCCATTTCCTGAGGCTTTTAATTCTTTCTTAATCGTGCGAACTTCTTTTCGTAACTCTTTTTTTTCGACCGAACTTAGTTCTGATTTGTCCATTGCTTTTATTTCGTCAAGTCGGTTTAACATCACTTTAACTTCGGCGGGAACTTCTTTTGGCGGATTTGTAGCAGTAATGCTTGGGTTTTTTTCAGATGCAAATACTTGGTTTGGCACGATGCTCAGTGACATTACCATCATCATTAAGTAAAAGGTGATTTTTTTCATTTTTATAGGTTTTAATAGTTAAAATAATTTAGTATAAATGTATGCTAGAACTAGTGATAATATTTATGTAATTGAAGGTTTTTATTATAAAATTTACGGTAAAGCTGAAATTGTAAAATATCTCATCTCAGGAATATAAATTGAACATCGTATCTGAAAAGTTTGTCTGCAAGTTGCACAACTTAATAGAATTTAAAAAGAGCAAAATAATAAAATTATAATTTTAGTAAACTACTTATAGATAACGGTTCTTGGCTTTGCCAATTCAAAATCTTGAAAACCAAAATCCGTAGTTTCAAAAGAATTAGTTTTTAAAATATTATAACCATTTCCAGGAATTGTAGGGAAATAGCATAATGATAGTTGAAATGAGCTAAACACCAGATAATCATTGCTAATAATTAAGCCAATGCCAAGTTTAGAATAAGCCGTGCTTTGTACCAATCCTCTATCAGGATTTCCTAACATTGCAATACTGTAGCTAAAATAAGGATTTAACCTAAATCCCCATAGATCCCACGGAGAATAAAATTGTGTTTGCATCGTCATCATGGCTTTCTTAGTTCCATATTCAGCTATTCGAAAGCCTCGTAAACCTTGCTCTTCATTAATAGAAAGTTGATCACCAAAAGCATTTTCTCTATTAGTCCCTAATAATAATTGTGGTTTTATAAATTGCCTTATTTTCCATTTTCCCATGGTTAACAAATTCGTAAAATAATTTGCTTGAAATGAAAATGAAGTTTGTTTAGTGGTAGACTTGGTAAAGAAAGTTCCTAATTCAAAATTAGCACTTAAAAAGCCATATTTGTAAAAATTGCCAAATGACGCTTGAGCCCCTAAATAAATCCGGCCTCCGCTATTTTTATATTGATATCCACTTGTTAATCCTATAATTTTTCCAATAGGAACATCTTCAATAATTCCATTTTGAAATATATAACGATTTCGAATAAATTTTCTAGATGAGATTCCAATACCAATTAAAGCCATTTTTTCGTTAGAATAAAAATCGTCAGGATCATATTCTATTAAGGGACTTTCTAAATATTTGATGTGTAGGAATCGTGCTGATGTAATTAGATTGGTAGTTCGCTCACGCTCAGAGTTGCCTTTGAAAATACTAAACGACCGTGCCGCCCATAAATCATGTGTATTGTATTTAAAATTTTGAAATGCAAATTTTAATTTAGTATCTAAAAGTGTATCTTTTCTAAATTGTTGGTCTAAATAAATACCACCAGCCCATTTCGTTAAGGGAGAGTAAAAGGTCCGATTTATAGCAATACTTTTACCATAGTAATTATCTAAATCAATTAAATAGCTTACTCTAGTATTGATAAATGTGTTTTTGATATTTGGGACTGTGTAGGCCACATTATACCCTGTCTTTCCGTCGCTAAACCTATTATTAACTTGGTTCTCAAACTGATGTCCAGAGCCTAAAATATTTCTTTCCGTAAGGTTAAATTTAATTCTCGACGTTGAAACAGCACCTTTGGGAATTAAGCTCCATGAATCTAATACTCGAATAGTAATATCTATTGAGTCACTAGAAGTTGGGATTATTTGTGCAGCTATGTCAACTCGATTTATAAAGCGCTGCGCTCTTATCAATCGTTCAGATTCTTTTACTAATAAAGAATCAAATGGCTTGTTTTCAGCGATTAACAATAAATTGATAATTGCTAATCTATTAGTCTTAATGTGTATTTTATTTCCTGTTCTTTCTGCCCAATTTTTTGGTTTTCTGGTAGTATCAATGTCAGAATATCCAAAAGGATCAAGCGTAAGTATATTGATATTTCTAATAATTTTTCCTTCATAGGTATCATATCGCTTTTGAACTTCCTTAATTGATTTCCTATTTAATGTGGGCGATCTAAATACAAGTTTATGCATCAATCGTGTAAACTTATTTTTTTTAGAATAATTTTTAATGTCTTTATACACTTCAGACGTGTCTGTTTTTACAGTCGTTTCTTGGGCGTATAAAGCCTGAAAACAAATGCAGAGAAGGAAGGTGAGACCAAATAAATATTTTTTATGCATCCGCAGATTATCGCCTCTTAAAATTTACTAGATTTTCTTGACTGAAAATAATTCAGGCTTTTATAAAATTCTTACTTCAAGCGTATTATTATTTACTCTTCCGCTTTAGTACTCTCTTTTTCAGTAGTAGTTTCTGTAAAAACAGGAGTTACAGCTACAGTTTTTATTATGTTTTTATACGTAGAATCTTCTGTGTTAAAATGAGGTAATTTAATCTTACGCCAAGTATATGTTTTCGGCAAATGATCGCCCATTAAATAACCCCATGCTTTTAATGAATCAATTCGATCAAAAATTACTTTCATTATAGCAAGCAGCGGTAACGCTAAAAACATTCCAGAAATACCAGCAACCGCACCTCCAATGATAATTCCGATGATTGAGATAAAGGCATTAATTTCTACTTTTGAACTGACAACTAATGGCACAATAATATTATTATCTATTAATTGAACTACTATAGTTATTACAATTACTCCAACAATAATTGATAAATCGGGTGTACCAGTTAGTGAAGCAACAATACTTAATACTCCAGCAACCAAAATTCCTATATACGGAATCAAATTTAAAATTCCTGTTATAATTCCTAACAAAATAGCATATTTGACACCAATTAGAAAAAAACCAACTGTTGTCATAGCTGATATCAAAACAAGTTCTATAATTAAACCCACAATATAGCTATTTATTGCAACTCTAATATTAGTTAGTATATCTTTTAATAATTCGTGCTTTTCTGCCTTAACTAGTTTTGCTAAAAATAGTAAAAAATGAGTTCTGTATAAAAGAATTAAAAAAGTATAAATAGGTATTAAGGTCAAATTCATTAATGTATCTGTAAACGACATTAATGTTGTACCTATAATCTCCTTCCCTTTCTCTAATGAGTCTTCAGCAGCGGTATCTATATATTGTTTCTGTTCTGTAGAACTCAAATGGAAATTATCTCTAATGTAACCTTGAATATTACTAAAATGAATGTTAATATTACTTTTTATTTTATCAAAATCATTTACAAAATCACTTATTTGAAAGGAAAGGAAAACGAATAATCCTATAAAAAAAAGGACAAATATAATCACTGCAATCATTACCGCTAAAACATGTGGACAGTATAGTTTAGATTTTAAAAATTGGACAATAGGGAATAATAATATTGCTGACAAGAATGACATCAATACCGGAATCAATATGTCTTGACTAATATAAAAGATATAGGTAAAAGCAATTAAACCAATTAATAGGACTGTAGTTTTTGCATAAAACGGAAGTTTTAAAATCTCATTCATAAATTTAAAAATTAAATTAATGGGATTTATAGCTGGCCCATTTTTCATTACAAATATGTAGTATTCCAATAATTAATCAATTATAAATTTTAGCGAATAAATTATATAATTATCGATTTAAAAAAGGTAAGTTGTCGCGTACAATTAGTTTCAAATCTGAATTTTAAATAATTACAATTATAGTTAAACATTTGAATAAAGAGTTGAAAATAAATGTAATAGCCTATGCTAATTTAGAAGATTATAAAATTACTTAAAATTCCAAAACCACGTCGAATTATATAGCATTGACTTTTAAGAATATTTTAAAACCAATCATTAACTAACATTAATTTATATAGGCTAATAAAAATAGAACTAATTTGTACTAAAAATTCAATTCTATAGTTTAGATTTCTAATTTTCTAATTGCTATCGGTCATGATAAGATACGAACCGAGTTTGTCTTTATTCTATATAAGGTTCGCTACTAAAGCCATCTTTTAAAATTGAAATGCCCTTTTGTAAAAGTAGATTATTTGGATATACAATTTGTTCTCCATCCTTAGTACTTAGAATTACATGAAACGCGGTAATATCTTCAATTTCTGCAGTTATTGGAAAATCTTTATCATGAATTTTGATGACATCACCAATTTTAAACGGAAATGAAAAAAACAATATTATACCAGCTGTAATATTACTTAAAATAGACCATTGCGCAAATAATGCAACACCCACAAGCGTAGTGACCGAGGATAGCGCCCAAATAATATCATTTGTTTGCACTCCCCAAATAATAATTAAAGCAGTTGTGGCTATGATATATAAAAAGAGGTGAATGTATTTTATTACTAAAGCGCTTCTTCTCTCAATAGTTAAATTAGATTTTGAGTATCTAAGTACCAATTTGTTTGTAGCAACCCGAAAAATCAATAATAATACTAATAAAACGCCAGTGGCAATTAATTCTCTTGTATATGCCTGTAATTGGATCATTTCCATACTAATCAAATTTCTAGATTACTTAAATAGTGATACACTTTATCTGTTGGCATTCCTATAACGTTAGCATAAGATCCTTCAATTTTTGAAACTCCAATAAGTCCAATCCAGTCTTGAATTCCGTAAGCGCCCGCTTTATCATACGGGTTAAAATTTTCCAAATAATACATTATATCTGCATCGCTCAATTCATTAAATGTCACTTTAGTTATTTCAGTAATCATTTCAGATTTCTCAACGGTCTTAAAACATACTGATGTGATCACTTCATGAGTGCTATTGGACAACGATTTTAAAATAGTAAAAGCATCTGCTTCATCTTTTGGTTTACCCAAAGCTTTATGGTTATGCCAAACGATTGTATCGCTAGTTATTAAAATTTCATTTGGTTGTAAATCATTTTTAAATGCATCAGCCTTTAGTTGTGCTAGATAAGTTGTTATTTGTTCTCCAATGAGATTTAGAGGGTAAATTTCTTCAATTTCTTTTAAACGAATTTCAAAATCCAAATCTAAATCTTTAAAAAATTGTTGGCGTCTTGGCGAACCAGAAGCTAATATTAAGTGGTATTTCTTTAATTGATTTTTAAGCATTATATTTTATATTATAATTTAGTACGATTACAGAGACTATCCCAAAAAATAAGATCAATTTTAAAAGCAAACTTAAAAAATGAAAATCTTTTTTTGATTTTGTATTCCACAATTTTAATATAAAAAAAGTCAGTGGACCGCAAACAAATAGTAACAGATACAAAGTAACAAATAGTAAATTAAGTAAATAGTAATTGATGTAATAAAGTAGTGTAATAAGTGGTAAGAAGCTAAAGATAAATACAATTTTAATCCCTTTTTCTTTGCCAAAAAAGATTGGAAATGTATGTATTCCTTGATTATAGTCACCATCAAAATCCTCAAAATCCTTAATAATTTCCCGTAATAAATTGATCACAAATGTAAAAATAGCATAATCTAAAAGTATTGAAAATAGTACTGCCATTTGTTGTTTATTTGCTCCAACAGTTACAGGATATAAATCAAAAATTCCTATTATAATAACGCTAAATGCTAGTAATAATGCAATGACACTATTTCCTATTAGTATTATTTGTTTTAAACTGGTGGCATAAAGATAAAGTGTGGCTGCAATCAAGATAAATATAGAGGCAAAGCTTGGTTTTGAAATTATATTTGATAAATAAAAACCAATAGCAACTCCTACTGAAGTTAAAATAATATAAATAGTATATGCTTTATTTTCAGATATACTATTGCCTACAATTACTTTTTGAGGATCATTAATAAGATCCGTTTCTTGATCAAAAACATTGTTAATCACATAACCACCGGCAGCGATTAAAACAGTTGATAAAACCAATAGATTATATTGCCAATCTAATAAAGCCAAAGGAATATTTTGAAATTTTAAAAATCCGTACCGAAATACTAGTTGCATAAAAGCAAGCATAAGTAGATTTTGGTAACGAACTAAATTTAGGAAATTCATTGTTTTTATAGTGAGGTTTTAGTGATTAGTGTTCCGTGGGTAGTGTTCCGTCCTTAGTCCCCAGTCTTTGAAGTAGGTGCAGTTTGAATTCATTTTAAATTTTGGACTTTAATAGATGAGCTGCAATCTTCATTTTGCAATTTGTAATTAAAAATCTTCAATCAAAAATCCTCAATCTGTAATCAAAAATCTTCAATCAAAAATCTTCAATCTTCAATCAAGAATCCTCAATCTTCAATCAAAAATCTAAAGCTAATCATGTTTTCCATCGAAGTGAGCCATCCATTTACCCTGCGCTTTCATCACTTGCTCAATTACATCACGTGCAGCTCCTTTTCCTCCATTTTTGTGTGAAATATAAGTTGAAATTGCTTTGATTTCAGGGCTTGCATCTTGTGGGCAGGTGGATAATCCCACTAATTTCATCACATGAAAATCTGGAATATCATCGCCCATATACAACACTTGCGCGGGATTTATCTTGTAAACATCAACATATTCATCAAATGTTTCAACTTTATCAGGAGTTCCTAAATAAATATCTGTAATTCCTAAATTTCTGAGTCTAACTCGAACGCCTTCGTTGCTTCCTCCAGAGATAATACACACATTATATCCGCTTTCTACCGCTGCTTTCATTGCATACCCATCACGGATATTCATGGTTCGAAGTATTTCTCCTTCATTGGTTACAAAAACGGAACTATCGGTCAGTACGCCATCGACATCAAAAATAAAAGTAGTGATATCATTCATTAATTCTTTATAACTTTTTGCCATTTTTTTGTATTGCTAGTGTGATTATTTTATAAATATAAAGTTGATTTTCATCAGATAAAAAGTCTTGGTGCGCTTGTAAGGTTTCACTATCATTCCGAATTGCTGGTCCCGTTTGTGATTCTTGCGGCGAAAGTACCATAATTTTATTGGCAGTTTCAGCAATAAGAGGTTTTAAAATTTCAAATGGAACATGATGCTCTTGGCAAATTTGATGGCCCATTTGATACATATAATTTGTAAAGTTATTTACAAATACCGCTGCAACATGCAGGGCTTTACGTTGTTTTGAATTAATCGCAAAAACAGATTCAGAAATAGTCTTAGCCGCAGTACTCAATAGCTGAAAGTCAGTTGCGTTTTCACTTTCTAAACAAATAGGAATCAGTTTAAAATTTACTGCTTTATTTTTAGAAAATGTTTGTAAAGGATAGAAAACTCCTCGACGATTGCTATCGTTCAAAGCGTTGATGGGAAAGCTACCAGAAGTATGCACTACCAATCGGTTTTTAAAATTAAGATTAGCCACAACATTCATAATTGCGTGATCAGAAACGGCTATTATGTATAAATCAGCTTCTACTATTTCAGCGTAATTATCCGTAATTCGATTTGAATCTAACAGGCGAACTAATTTTTCTCGCTTTCGTGCAAAAACTTGAATAAGATCAACCGCATTGCCATCCCTTTTGGAATTCTCGAAGGCAGCAATTAAATGTTGCGCTACATTTCCTGAGCCTATAATTACAACTTTGATCATGTGTCAAAAATAGTAAAATAATGTTAAGATTTTCTCCACAAAGTGCCCCTTTTTTAAATTGTATTTCCCTTTAAAATAACAGCTTGCAATTGCCTATTTTAAAGTCTTTTATTTTGGATTTAATTAACAAATGTGTGAATATACTAATCAACATTTTTGAGTACTTTTGTGCACTTAAACAAAACAAAATCCCAATAAGATGGATAAAAAATTCTATTCTTTTTTATTTTCAACAAGATTGATGGCGTTGCTTTTTATTTCTTATGCACTTGCCATGGGTATTGGAACTTTTATCGAAAGTAAATACAATACAGATACTGCAAAAATTCTAATTTATAATGCATGGTGGTTTGAAGCTATTCACGTATTTTTCTTAATTAATTTTATTGGAAATATAAAACGTTACCAACTTTGGAAGAAAGAAAAATGGGCAACTTTAATCTTACACTTATCTTTTGTTTTCATACTTTTTGGTGCTTTTGTAACGCGGTACATAAGTTATGAGGGAATGATGCCTATTCGTGAAGGTGCTTCTGAAAACCAAATCTATTCAGATAAAACTTTTTTAACCGTCTTTGCTGATGGAGAATATCAAGGTGAAATGAAACGAAGAGTTTTTGAAAAGCAATTATTGCTTTCTCCTGCTACCAATAATAATTTCAGTATGTCTGAAAATTTTGCCGACACACATTTTAAAGTCGAATATCAAAATTTTATCATGGGAGCAAAAGAATATATAAAAGCTGATCCAAAAGGAAGTTTATATTTAAAGCTTGTTGAAGGAAGCGATAGCGGGCGACATGAGCATTATATAAAGGAAGGAGAGGTTCAAAACATCCATAATGTTTTATTTGCTTTAAATAAATATACTGATGGCGCAATAAATATTACTACTACGGGAAGTGCGTATACGATTCAAACGCCTTTTGCAGGTAATTTTATGCGAATGGCTGATAAACTGGAAGGTGCAGTAACTAAGGATGATGTGCAGCCACTGATGATGCGTTCTTTATATACAATAGGTGAAATGCGCTTTGTATTTCCAGATCCTGCCGTAAAAGGAATTGTTGATTATGAGTCAGATAATGATTATAAAGCTAAAACACATGAGGACGCCTTAACGGTAAAACTTATCGCTGAAGGTCAAGAAAAACTGGTAACTCTTGTAGGTTCTAAAGGTAAAATAGGCGATTCTAAAACAGTGAAAATTGGAGGAATTGATTATACCTTTTTCTATGGAAGTAAAGCGTATATACTACCATTTAAAATAAAATTAAACGATTTTATTGCCGAGAAATATCCAGGTACTGAGAAAAGTTATTCCTCATTTGAAAGTAAAGTGACTGTCGAAGATAAAGAACCATTTGATGCTCATATTTATATGAATAATATATTAGATCATCGAGGATACCGTTTTTTCCAATCTAGTTTTGATCCAGATGAAAAGGGTACTGTGCTTTCTGTAAATCATGATTTCTGGGGAACAACGCTTACGTACATAGGTTATTTTTTGCTGTATTTTGCAATGATGGCTATTATGTTTACTAAATATTCTCGTTTTGCAGATGTGAAACGTAAATTAGAAGTTGTAAAAATGAAAAAAGCAAAGTTATTAACTATATTAATGCTGCTATTTAGTCTTGGTAGTTTTGCGCAGCAGCCTGAACACGATCATGCTGATCATGAAGGTCACGCACATACGGAAGCTGCAATTGCTCCTGCAAAGGCTGATGTTGCAGCTGACAATACCGATCATTCCAAGCATTCTAAAAAAGTGTTTAGTCAAGATGAACTTAACGCACTGATCGAAAAATTTAAGGTTCCTCAAGAGCATGCATCAAAATTTGGACGTCTTATCATTCAAGATGGTGGCGGAAGAATGAAACCTTTGAATACTTTTTCATCTGAATTGTTGCGTAAAGTGAGCCATGAGAATTCGTATAAAGGAATGAATTCTGATCAGTTTTTTCTATCTGTAACGCAATATGCTGGGTATTGGTTAGAAATCCCCATCATCTATATGAAAAGTGGGAATGACAGTATTAGAAAAATTATTGGTATTGACAGTAAAGCTAAATATGCTCCTTTTGTAGCTTTTTTTGATGATAAAGGAAATTACAAATTGTCAAAATATTTAGAAGAAGCTTTTAAGGTAGCAAATCCAAATCAGTTTGAAAAAGATTTTATTGAAACGGATAAAAAAGTCAATTTAATGGAATCCGCTTTAAGTGGCCGAATCTTAAAAATATTCCCGCTCCCTAATGATAAAAATAATAAGTGGGTTTCTTATTTAGAGCTTAATGAATCCGGACTGAAAGGAATGGAAATGACGTATACTAAAAATGTACTGCCCTTATATTTTGGTTCTTTAGCAAATGCGTCGGCCTCTAAGGATTATAAAACTGCTGATGAATTACTAGAGAGTATCAATGGTTTTCAAAAGCGTTTTGGTAGTAAAGTGCGACCTAGTGACGAAAGAATTACTTCGGAAGTTTTGTATAATAAATATGATGTGTTCCAGAAATTGCCATATTGGTATATTTTTTCTGCGATATTAATGTTATTTTTTACCATTTTAAAAATATTTAAAGAGAGAAAATCACTCAATTATATTGTCAACTTTTTACATATTGTTATATTTTTATTATTTTTAGTACACACTTTTGCTTTAATAGTTAGATGGTATATTTCAGGTCACGCACCTTGGAGTGACGCTTATGAATCGATTATATACGTGGCTTGGGCAACAATGTTCTTTGGTTTAGCATTTGACATAAAATCAAAGCTTACCGTAGCATCTTCTGCTTTTGTTACAGCAATGATTTTGGCAGCAGCCTACATGAACTGGATTGATCCTGAAATAGCAAACCTACAACCCGTTTTAAATTCGTATTGGTTAATGATTCACGTAGCGGTAATTGTTGCGAGTTATGGACCATTTGCCCTTGGAATGATTTTAGGATTAGTTTCATTAATCTTGATTATGTTTACCACAAAAGCCAATAAAGCTAAAATGGACTTGAACATTCAAGAAATCACTTACATCAATGAATTGGCGCTTACCATTGGTTTGATTATGTTAACCATTGGAAACTTTCTTGGTGGTCAATGGGCTAATGAGAGTTGGGGACGTTACTGGGGATGGGATCCTAAAGAAACCTGGGCGCTAATTAGTATCATGGTTTATGCCTTTGTAATTCACGCGCGATTTGTACCGTCATTAAGAGGAAAATGGACTTTCAACTTAATGAGCATGTTTGCTTTTCTATCGATATTATTTACCTATTATGGTGTAAATTTCCATCTTGTAGGTTTACACTCTTATGCCAGTGGAGAAGCACATTCCTTAAACTGGATCTGGTATTCATTAATAGCAATCACCATTATGGGAGCGATTTCTTATCCAAAATATAAAAAATATTATAAGAAATAATAAATTTTATTTATTACCAAAAGGCTTGACAGTATTGTTGAGCCTTTTTTTTAATGTGCGCTACGCATACCATATATCTATAGGGTGCAAGTCCCGAACGAGCCTGCCAATGGGAATCGTTAGCCAAGAGCAAGGGTGTCTTTCGTGAG
>NZ_JAXCIA010000043.1:0-18312 GCF_035985025.1 Flavobacterium sp. PL11 | reverse complement strand
GTTCAGCAAACTCTAAAAGGTTTTGTCCTGTAAATAAATCCATAATTCCCCTATTTTGTTGAGTTGCAAGATATGAAATTATCTACTGACCTCGTATCTTTTATATTTTCATTTTCAAAATATCTAGATTTTTTGAAATGGAATGGTTCCTTTAAATCTTTCTTGATATTCTTAAGCAAATCTTTCCTGAATTTCAAAGCTGCCTTGGGTTTATCTTTATAAATATAACGAACTTGTTCAGTCAATAATTTTCGAAAATTACTTGAAATACTAACTATCATATTCAGAAAATGTTTCATCCAAATAGGCGTCAACTTCGTCAATTGAATACATTTTTTCGTTTCCACTTTTAAATTTAGCATATGCGATATGCAATTTTCTCTTATTATCATCAAAATTTTCATCTTCCTGAACTATTTTCAATTCATCAGAAGAAAACGAGCTCAATAATTCTAAGATTTTAGCTTTTATTTTTGGCTGAAATTCTAATCTTATGGTTTCCATAACTCACTACTTTGAAATACAAATATATAACATTTTCCATCTGAATTCTCTTTTTTGCTGTGTTCTAAAATTGGTATATTTGCAAAAAAAATATCAACAATGAACGAATTACAATCAATTATAGAACAAGCATGGGAAAACCGTGCATTGTTACAAGAAACAAAAACTACTGATGCTATCAGAGAAGTTATTGAATTACTAGATACTGGTAAATTACGTGTAGCGGAGCCAGTTACTGATACTTCGACTTCGCTCAGTGCAAGTTCTTGGCAAGTAAATGAATGGGTTAAGAAAGCCGTTGTGATGTACTTTCCAATTCAAAAAATGGAAACATGGGAATCTGGAATTTTCGAATACCATGACAAAATGCTCTTAAAAAGAGGTTATGCTGAAAAAGGAATTCGTGTAGTGCCAAATGCAGTTGCACGATATGGAGCATACATTTCTAGCGGCGTTATTTTAATGCCTAGTTATGTAAATATTGGTGCTTATGTTGATGAAGGAACGATGGTAGACACTTGGGCTACAGTAGGAAGTTGTGCTCAAATTGGCAAAAACGTACATTTAAGCGGTGGTGTAGGAATTGGTGGTGTTCTTGAACCATTACAAGCGGCTCCGGTTATTATTGAAGATGGTGCTTTTATAGGTTCTCGTTGTATCGTAGTTGAAGGTGTTCACGTAGGAAAAGAAGCAGTACTTGGTGCCAATGTTTGTTTAACTGCATCTACAAAAATCATAGATGTAACAGGTGATACTCCTGTTGAGATGAAAGGTTTTGTTCCCGCTCGTTCGGTAGTAATTCCTGGGAGTTATACAAAGTCGTTTCCAGCAGGAGATTTTCAAGTTCCATGTGCTCTAATTATTGGAACACGTAAACCATCTACTGACTTAAAAACCTCTTTAAACAATGCTTTGAGAGAATATGACGTAGCGGTATAAATTGTAATTTGAGCTTTCTAAATTCCAAATTCAAATTGTCAAGTCAATTTGAATTTGGAATTTTTATTTATAATAATCTGTAAAAATAGTTTTTTTTTGTTTCAATTTGCAATGTCAAAAAAAGAAGGTTTAAATGAAAATATTAGTAATTCAACAAAAAATGATAGGCGATGTATTAGCCAGTAGTATCATCTGTTCTAATGTAAAGTTAATATATCCCAAATGTCAAGTTGATTATTTAGTATATCCATTTACTGTACCTGTTTTAGAAAATAATCCTGATGTCGATAACATACTTTTATTTGAAGAAAATTATCGTAAAAGTAAACGCGATTTTTTTCACTTTTTATTAGGTATTAAAAAGCAGAAATATGATATAGTTATAGATGCTTATGGAAAACTCGAGAGCAATTTAGTTGTTGCTTTTAGTGCAGCAAAAATCAGAATTGGGTTTTACAAGTTTTACACCAAATATATTTACACTGAAACGGTCAAAGAAATATCCCTTCCTCTTACTAATGCAGGTAGTGCGATAGAAAACCGACTTAATCTACTATCAAGTTTACGAAAAGATACTAAACTAATCAATAAACCAAAAATATTTTTAACTGCCCAAGAAATTGAAAATGGTAAAGCTGTTCTAAAACAAAAAAATATCGATTTTTCTAAAAATATATATATGATTAGTGTTTTAGGGAGTGGTGAAAACAAGACCTATCCTTATAATTATATGGCTACTGTTTTAAATGAAATTGTAAAAGAAACTCAGGCGACTTTACTTTTTAATTATATGCCAAATCAAGAAAAAGAAGCTAGAAAAATTTTTAATTTCTGTTCTATAGAAACAAAAGCTGCTATTAACCTTGATGTAGTGCCTACAGATATTAGATCGTTTTTATCTCTTATGTATCATTGTGATGCATTAATTGGTAATGAAGGTGGTGCAATTAATATGGCTAAGGCAATTAACAAACCTACTTTTACTATATTTTCAACATGGATTATTAAAGAAGCATGGAATTCTTTCGAAAATAAAACGACAAATATATCGGTTCATTTAAAGGATTTTAAACCCGAATTATACGGAAATAAATCAGCTAAAGAAATGAAAAATGAAGCTGAAAAACTCTATCAATCTTTTGTACCTGAGCTTATTTTACCAAGATTAAAAGAATTTGTTAGAAAAAACTAAAATTTATCAGAGGCTAAATTCAATACCATGATCCGTTCTAATTATTTTATTCTCGTTGGTAAACTTTCTTATTGCTTTATTTTTTGCCAATGCTTGCTCATTAACGTAACCGCGACTATGATCTAAATGTAGACAGATTGCGCTGTAACGAATTTGTTTTGAATTTAATCCCATATTGATTAATCGTTCTCCTAATTCTCTATCTTCACCTCCATACTGCATTTCTTGATTAAAACCATTTACGGCTATTAAATCGCTTTTCCACCCTGATGCATTATGACCATTCCAGCTTGCATTTGTTGGTGTAACAGCATTCAAAATTTTTGCTCCTATGGATGAGGCATTTAACTTTAAATTTTTATAGGATGTATTTAAACCTTGTTTTATCAACCATTCCTTGTCAAAGCAAGATTGTGAAATAATATCATTTTCACTAATTATATTTGAAACAGACATTGGTAATTTAAAGTAGCCACCAGATAGAAAAAAGCCTTTTTCTTTAAAGTTGAGGTGCGTAGCTACAAAATCTTTTCTAGGAATGCAATCACCATCAGTGAATATAAGATAATTAGAATTAGCATTAATAATTGCTTTATTTAATATTTGAGTTTTTTGAAAGCCATTATCTTTATGCCAAACATGAATAATAGGCTTTACAAATATAGTTCTCATTCTATCAATTAACTTTTTAGTATCAGGACCTGATCCATCATCAGCAATGACTATCTCAAAATCTTTTTCTGTTTGAACACTGAAACCTATAAGCACTTTCTCAAGCCAAGCCTCAGCATTATAGGTACTTATTATTACTGATGCTTTCATAAATGATTATTTAGTTTAAGATTACAATGTGATTAATTCCATTGAGGACAAAAATATGATTTTGTCTCAAAAACTTATCTCCAAAAAAGAAGTTTCTTTTTTCTAACTATTTTTCGTTGGAATTTTTCTTGAAAATCGGTAGTGTAAAACCACATTTTTTCAAAAATATTTGCTTCGTTTTGAATACTATATAACTTTGCATATTCATTACTCATCACAGCAATCATTTCTTTCTTTGGAGTAAGCCTACTAAAATTTTTCATTCTCAGATTAAAATCCATGGTATCATGAAAATTCATTCTATTTAAATCAACTAGGAAAAATGAATATTGATTTTCTGAAACTTTTTGAATCAATGTATTTCCAGGCGAATGATCCAGAAATTCAATTCCTTTTTCATGCAAATCGAATGTGAATTTAGTAAATTGTCTCAGTATATTTTCATGATTCGGATAGTTAGGAACCTGAACTAATTCTCTAAATGTCAAATCACTGGGAAAATGTTCACTGATGTAAAAACTTTTTTCAATTCCAAAAACAGTAAAATTCTCTGCAAATCCTATTGGTTCTGGCGTTCCAATTCCTTTTTCAATTAATTTATTAGCGTATTCGAAAGATCTTCGAGCCTTAGATTTCCTAAAATATTTATAAGCAACTTGGTTAATGATATTAGGAATTTTAAAAGATTTTACATTAATTGTTTTTCCATTTAAATCGAATAATTTAATCTTGTTGCGTTGACCATCTCCAAAAAGAAAACCAATTGAATTAAAATTTATAATGATCTCTAAAATTGCTTCTTTTTTCTCTTTGAAATTAAAATTGACTGTTATTAACATCTATAATCTAATAATTATTAATGGACAAAATTAATGAATTGATTTTTGAGTGTCTTTAAAAATAACTTTTAATTGCAAGTATTATTGGGTAGTCTATCTTTTATACTTAAAAATAATTGAAAGAATTAAACCTTCACACCTTTTCATTGTCTAATACTCTATTGAGTGGTTAATAGTGGATGCTATTTTCTGTAAAAACCTTTTATATTCAAATTTATGATTGATCAGATGAATAAAACTGTATTTTTAGAAACTCACAACCTTAAAAACAAATCAACTGGGTTTGGAGTTTTTAATTACGAGTTGATAAAAGGTTTAGCTCAATTAGAATTTGATAATTTAAATATTTTTTTAAATTCTAATAAACCCGAAGAACTGAATATAGAATTTGGTAATACATTTTCGTATCATAAATATACTGATTTGTCCCGTATACCCATTTTTAGAAATCGAAAAAAATATGATTTATGGCATTCTATGAATCAGAATTCTAAAGTAGAACCTTTTCATGATAATAAATATGTACTAACTGTTCATGATGTCAATTTTGTAGAAGAAGTTTCTGTTAATATGAATCATAAAGTCAATAAACTATTCTTAAAGAAAATAGAAAGAGCAACAGCAATAACATATATTTCTGAATATGCTAAAAAGCAAACACATCAATACTTTAAAATACCAGATATTCCAGAATATGTCATTTTGAATGGAAACCCAATCTCTACTATTTATGACATTACTCAATTTATTTCACCCTTCCCAACTCAAAAACCTTTTCTGTATTCCATAAGTAATTTTCTGGAACGAAAAAACTTTCTATCGATTGTAAAAATGATGCTTCATACAAAGGAATATAATTTGATCCTTTCTGGAAATAATAATACCATCTATGGCAGAGAGATAAACAAGTTTATAATAAAAAATAAATTAGAAAACCGTGTTTTTCTAACTGGAAAAATAAATGAAGTTGCAAAGCAATTTTATTTATCAAAATGTCATGCTTTTGTATTTCCATCGCTACGCGAAGGCTTCGGACTTCCTCCCATAGAAGCCATGCACTTTGGTAAACCAGTATTTTTAGCCAATAGAACTTCTCTTCCTGAAATTGGCGGCGATCAATGTTATTATTGGGATAATTTTGATCCTGAATATATGAAAGATGTATTAGAAAACGGTTTAAATCACTTTTTTAATCATAAGGACAATATGGAAAGAGTACTAAAAGCACGAGCAGCTAGTTTCGACTGGAAAATGGCAGCAAATGAATATCTTAAAGTTTATAAAGAGCAACTTAAGTAATTAGAAGAAAATAATGTCATTGTTTTAATCATATAAGCCATATAAGTTTTAAACATAATCTTCAAATTATATTTAAAACATACTTTTAAACGTTAATTATTTTTTGTTAAATTAAGGTCATATAAGTAATTAAGTTATGACACATAAATCCTACATGAATTATTCCAATAACTTAAATAAAACATTTAAACTTAAAAGATTTTTTTTCTGCCGAAAATGACTTTCTTTTTAAAATCTTTTATTGAATCTTTCCCTCTAATATCAATTCTTTGAATTAAATAATTGTTCTTAAACGGAAGTATATTGATTCTGTTTCCTATTCTCAAAGCGTACTTTATACCATATTTCTCTAGTACTTGAAAGAATTGATCTTGCTTTATTCCCTTTTTTCTATAATAACCACCATAAGTATAGGCTAATGCAGGAAAAACGTTCAGCTCCTCATTTTTAATTACCTCCTGGCAAAGTTGTAAATCCTTTTCAATTTCGTCCAAAGATAAGGACGCATAATTATCATGTTTAAATGTATGATATCCAAGTTCGATGTGTGAACTAATCGCCTTTAATTGAAGCTTGTTCATCATCGTCATATTTTCACTAACGAATTTTCCGCCCCAATCTGCTTGCTGACCTATCCGCCCTAATACAACAAAACAAACTGCTTTAAAATTATATTTTACTAGCAAAGGATATAGTTCAGTGTGGTTATCTGCAAATCCATCATCAAATGTGAGCACTACTGATTTAGGCGGTATAGGGAGATTTTTGACTTTGAAATCATTAACCTCTGAGAGCCAAAGTGTAGTATAATTATTCGTTTTAAGGTATTCAAATTGCTCTATTATTCGATCTTTGCTGATGGTAATTTGATCTTCAAATCCATTCACTGAAATAGAATGATATTCTAAAATTCGCAATTTATTTGAAGGCACAAAAAGTACTTTAAACTGAAAATTTAAAAATGCTAAAAATGCTAATAATAATAATAGAATAATAACTGATATAAAGTAAATCATAATTTATTTTTGCTACTAATAAGTAATTAATACTTAACTAAAACGTCATCTAAAACTGCCCTTATTTTTTTTCCGATAATTTCACGCGTCGACGTTGCCATCAAAAATTTAGAACCTGCCAATATAAATTTTTCCTGCATTTTATTGTCATTAATTAGCAATTCTAATTTATCGGCGAAATCCTGCGCATTACCAGCTTCCGCTAGCAGACCTGTCTCGTTATCAATTAAAAGTGTTGGAATTCCGCCTGCTCTTGCAGCAACAACTGGAACATTACAGGCATAACTTTCAAGAATTACTCCGCCAGTGGCTTCATTATTAGAGGTAAATAAAAACAAATCAAATTCTGGTAGGCATCTGTTAATGTCATTTCTAAACCCAGCAAAAATAATTTCATCCTCTAAACCTTTAGATTTTGCATATTCTTTCATTTGTAACTCTAATGGACCATCACCTATTAATACATATTTTGCTTTTAGACCTCTTTTATAAAGTTCTGCGGCTGTATCTATCCATGTATAGTGATCTTTAACTTTACAAAATGCTGATACATTACCAACAATCTTAAAATTCTCTGGGATATTAAATTCTTGATGAAGAAAACCAACTCTTTTTTTATACATAAAATTAGCGGTGTCAACTACGCTTCCTATCACGATCAATTTACTATGATTGTTAACTGAAAATTTAAGGATTTCTAGAACCGGATCAGAAATACAAATAATCTTTTTTATAGCTTTGTAGTTGTACTTATATTTCCTTAGAAAATTAGTGCCGACATTTTTAATTAACGTTCGAAACAATATTAAAGGAATATTCAATCCAAAAAAAAGTGCTGATAATACTGCTAACGTATGCGATTTACTATTATGAAGTAACATAATATCAGCTGTAAAGTGAGTTGCTATTTGGTGAAGTTTTTTAGCAAATTTTATATCATATTCTGATTTATATTCAAAACCATGAACATTTAAATTTTTACACGTAGCAAATCGGAAGATTTCTGAATCTATAGGGCAAATAATTAATTGATTTTCGGCTAAGCTATTATCTCTAAAAGACTCGTAAATATCAATAATCATTTGTTCGTGACCTCGCCAAACTTTTGAAGCAGTAAAATGTATTACTCTCATCTACGTATTTTATCAATTTTTTCGCAGTAAAAATAATCTTTTTGCACTATTACACAACTTAAAAAGTATTTAAAAGCAATATATTTTTATTCATTATTCTACTTTAAAAATAGTTTTTAACCAACTGTCTAACATGTACTTATGTAAAATTTCAGGAGCAACTGGAATATACTCGGTTTCAAAAAATGAATTAGGAATTTTATAATTGCCCTCTGATAGGACCCAAATGTTATTCTTGTCATAAAAATCGTAATTCACAATATCCACATTATTAGTAATTATTTTCTTGTTGTAACCCAAGGCCTCAAAAATGCGAAAACTCAGACCTTGCTGATTTTCTCTTTGTACATCTAGTAAAATTTTACTTTCTGAAATATATTTTTTAACCTCAGCAATTGATAAATAATTTTTAATAAATGTAATTTTATTTTCATTGCTTTCTATACCTTTTCGAATCATAAAAAGAAATGAAATATCTCTAGCTTCTAAATAATTTGCTGTTTTTTGAATAAATGAAAATCTTTTATCAAATGAAGAGATATTAAATACAAGTTGCTTTGGAATTACATTTTCTATAACTACATCATATATATAGTTTGTTAAAAATATAAAATTATATTTGGCAACATCCTTTCTATCATAGCTATAAATACTGTCAAAAAAGTGTAAAGTTTTTTTCTGATTTTTATAATTTTCAATGCCATCAAATAGATAACAGCTCATTTCAATAGCATTTTCACGCAAACAAATCAAAGCTTCTGTTTCTAGTTTATCAGGACGTATAATAAATATCTGATCAAAAGCACCTTTATTCCTTATTACCTCAGTAATATAATCAGTTCTATTTTTTTCTTTAAGATTTCTTGAAAAGAAGATTTTTGTTAGAAGATTAATAAGTCTTTCAAAATTATTTTTATAAGAAAATGCAATTGAATCGATGTTTACATAAGTTAAATCCACACTTTCATTTGAATTTAATTTTTCAACAATAAAATCTATATAACCAAAAGAATGCGTTGAAATAATTGCGATTTTTTTAATTTTTTTAATTTTTGTCATAATGTTATCTTTGCAAATAGTTGCAGTGCACAAAAATAGAAAGTTATTTAACAATTCAATATTTTAAAATGATTAACGAAGAAGTCAATAAAGCTTACGAAATATTAAAAGAAGGCGGAATAATCCTCTATCCCTCTGATACCGTTTGGGGAATTGGTTGCGATGCCACAAATCCAGAGGCTGTGGCAAAAATATATAAATTGAAGAAAAGAGCCGAAGAACAAAGTATGATTGTTCTTATGAATGGTGATAAAATGATCCACAATGTATTTGCAGACATTCCCGAAGTGGCGTGGCAAATAATTGAATTATCAGAGAATCCAACAACCCTAATTCTAGATAAACCAAAAAATGTCGCTGCAAATTTAATCGCCGCAGACAATACTTTAGGAATTAGAATAGTAAAAGAGCCGTTTTGTTTTAAACTATTGGAAAAAATGAAGAAGCCATTAGTATCCACTTCTGCAAATATTTCTGGGAAACCTACTCCAAAAAGTTTTAAAGAAATTAGTCCTGAAATTTTAAAAGGCGTGGACTATGTTGTAAATTTGCAGCGAGATAAAATAGGCGGAAAACCGTCGACAATAATTAAATTAGGATTAGACAGTCAGGTTAAAATCATAAGAAAGTAATTTTACCGCTAATTCGCAAATTTAAATCTTACAATTATGGACGATATTATATATAAGGAAGAATGCTATAAAATTGTCGGGATTCTTTTTGAAGTTCATAAAAATCTTGGTAAAGGATTTTCTGAAATTGTTTACAAAGATGCTATTGAATATGAATTTCAGTTGAATAATATACCTTACGAAAGAGAAAAAGAGTTTTCTGTTGCCTACAAAAACACTATCTTAAAACATAAATTTTATGCTGATTTTGTCGTTGATGGTAAAATAATTCTTGAAATAAAAACTACTGATTGTTTTAATAATAGTCATTATAATCAGTGTCTAAATTATTTAAAGATTTCCGGAAACAAACTTGCTTTATTAACAAATTTCAATCTAATTTCTCTAGAGTATAAACGCATTATAGATTCAAAAAAATAATTTGCGAATTTGCGGTATAATAACATGAATTACAAGCAAGCCTTAAACAATAAAATATTCGAAGTCATCTCTCAAGCTTCTCAAGAACTTAATTTAGAAAGTTACGTGATTGGTGGTTTTGTGCGAGATTTGATTTTGAAAAGAGACTTTAAAAAAGATATTGATATTGTCGCTGTTGGTAGCGGAATCGAACTGGCCTTAAAAGTTTCTGAACTACTTTCAAACAAACCTAAAGTTCAAGTTTTTAAGAACTATGGAACCGCAATGTTGCGCTACAAAGAAATTGACATTGAGTTTGTTGGAGCTAGAAAGGAAAGCTATAATCAAGACAGTAGAAATCCTGTTGTTGAAAACGGAACTTTAGAAGACGACCAAAACAGACGTGACTTTACGATAAATGCGTTGGCTCTTTCTCTAAACGCAAATAATTATGGCGATTTAGTAGATCCTTTTGACGGATTAAAAGATATCGAGATTAAAACGCTGAAAACTCCTTTAGATCCTGACATTACCTTCTCTGATGATCCTTTGCGAATGTTACGCGGAATACGATTTGCAACGCAATTGAACTTTGAAATTGAATTTGAATCATTGAATTCAATTACTAGGAACGCAGAAAGGATTAAAATCATTTCTGGAGAGCGGATAGTAGATGAATTAAATAAAATTCTTTTAACTGATAAACCTTCTATTGGATTTTTATTGCTGTATAAAACAGGCCTTTTAGAAATTATCTTGCCTGAATTAACAGCCTTAAACAATGTTGAGGAAATTGAAGGTCACACTCACAAAAATAATTTTTATCACACGCTAGAGGTAGTAGATAATATTTGTCCAAATACAGATGATGTTTGGTTACGCTGGTCCGCTTTACTTCATGATATCGGAAAAGCACCAACTAAACGTTTTACTAAAAAACAAGGTTGGACATTTCATGGACACGAATTTCTAGGCGGTAAAATGGCGAAAAAAATATTTGAACGATTGCACATGCCATTGAATCACAAGATGAAATTTGTACAGAAAATGGTTATGATGAGTTCACGACCTATAGTTTTGTCTCAAGAATTGGTTACGGATTCGGCAGTGCGACGCTTAGTATTTGATGCAGGCGAAGATGTAGAGAATTTAATGACATTGTGTGAAGCTGACATTACCACTAAAAATCCGAATAAGTTTAAAAAGTACCACAGTAATTTTGAAATTGTTAGAAAAAAAATAATTGAAGTAGAAGAGCGAGATCAAGTGCGAAATTTTCAGCCACCTATATCAGGAGAGGAAATTATGACTCTTTTTGATCTAAAACCTTCCAAAGAAATTGGAATTCTAAAAGAAGCGATCAAAGAAGCAATATTAGAAGGTGAAATTCCAAACGAATACCAAGCAGCCTATCAATTTATGATAAAAAGAGCAGCAAAGATTGGGCTAAAGATTAACGCTTGTTGAATTAAAAAATAAACAGGTTTGAAATATCTTTGCAAAAATTAATCATAACAATGAAAAAACAGAATTTTTACGTAATCTTTTGGCTATTATCAGGATGCTTATTATTGTTTATAATGGTTATTGTAGGTGGAATTACGCGCCTGACAAATTCCGGTTTATCAATGACCGATTGGCATTTAATAAATGACACTTTTCCACCAATGTCACAAGAAAAATGGATTGAATATTTTGAAGAATATAAAAAATATCCAGAATATCTTCTTGTAAACCAGTATAAAGATTTTCAATTAGAAGATTATAAATTTATTTTCTTTTGGGAATGGTTTCATCGTTTTATAGGTAGAATTATTGGTCTTGTATTTATTATTCCCTTTATCTATTTTTTAATAAAGAAACGTTTAGATAAATCAACAATAAAAAAATGTTTTATCTTATTAGGAATGGGTGCTTTTCAAGGCTTTTTGGGCTGGTTTATGGTTGCTAGTGGTCTTAAAGATATGCCTGACGTAAGTCATTATAGATTAGCAATTCATCTTACTTTTGCATTTATTACATTTGCGTACACTTTATGGGTGGCTTTAGATTTAATCTATCCTTCTAGAAATGAAATTATTAAACCATTGAGAAATCTAGCACGTGTTTCACTAGTTTTTTTAATCGCTCAAATTATTTATGGTGGATTTGTTGCGGGTTTAAATGCAGGATTAATACACAATCATTGGCCATTAATGAGCGACGGACAGTTTATTCACGATAGCGTATTCATTGAACAAAAAACACTTTTTCTCAATTTAGTGGAAGGAAAAAGTGGTGTACAATTTGTACACAGAACAATGGCATACTTTGTTGTGGGATTGATAGTAGCTTTATTTATTAGAAGTAAAAAATACATGCTAAGCAATTTGCAAAAAACTGGTGTGAATACTTTAGTTATTTTTGTATTTTTGCAATTTATATTAGGAGTTTTCACCCTTTTATATGGCGTGCCTTTATGGTTAGGACTTGTTCATCAAATTATGGCTTTTCTATTACTAACTGCAATGACTTTTACTTTGCATCGCTTGTCCAAGTAATGCTGATAAGTTAAGTAAGAAAAGACTGTTGAGTCTTTTAAACATAAAAAAAAATAAAACACTGACTATATTGTCACATTTCTATGCTTACTAATTTAAATGTCTAAACTAGCTGCTCAAGATAAATTTTTAGATTTATCAGATTATGGAAGGCCTTTCGGGACGTTTCTTGCAAATCAATTAAAAAACACGCGCTTCACTCCTATTCATGTCACACTCCTTTTTGGCCTTTCTGGATTGATAGCTATTTACTGTATAATTCATAATCAATACTATTTAGCCGCTTTTTTTATACTTTTAAAATCAGGAATTGATGCTGCTGATGGTGAATTAGCAAGACTTAAAAAGACACCTTCTTACACTGGTAGGTATTTAGATAGTGTGTTTGACATTATTCTTAATTTTATATTTTTGATGACAATTTGTTACGTATCAAATTCAAGTTATTGGCTTGCTTTTTTAGCTTTTTTTTGCATACAATTACAAGGAACATTATACAATTACTATTATGTGATTTTAAGAAATAATTCAGTTGGTGGTGATACCACTAGTAAGATTTTTGAAGATAAATCACCAACTGCTTTGCCTGGCGAAAATCAGAAATCAGTTGATATTTTATTTCTAATTTATACCATTGTTTACGGTGTTTATGATAAAATAATTCACAAGATGGATAGTGATGCTTATAAAGTAAAGTCCTTTCCTAATTGGTTTATGACATTTGTAAGCATCTACGGTTTAGGTTTTCAATTATTAATTATTGCTATATTATTACCATTAGGCTTTATTAAATATATAATCCCATTTTTTATTTTTTATTCTTTATTTATTGCGGTCTTGATTACTATTAGGAAAACTGCTTTTAAAGCATAGTTGACATTTCAATTATGTTTCCTAATTTTACATTTATCATTAGTCCGATTAATAGTAATCTTAAATATTATAGCTATTTATTTTGTTTAAATTTCTAAAGAATTAATTATACAACTCTTTAGTAAAATTGTATAATAGGATTAGATTTTAAATGTTGAATTTTGTTATTAACAAACAATAATTTAAAACTTAATAATTATGCCAAATTCAAAAGAGATTGAAGGAAAGTGGAATGAGTTAAAAGGAAAAATGAAACAAAAATTTGCTGATCTAACTGATGACGATTTAATGTACGAAGAAGGAAAAGAAGATGAGATGTGGGGTAAACTACAGCAAAAACTAGGAAAATCAGAGAAAGAAATTAAATCTTTATTTGATTAATTTTAAATTAAAAAATACACTGTTTCAATTAAGAAGTTACGAATTCAACTTTTTATTTGAAACAGTTTTTTTATGCAAATTACTAACCAATCCAATTTTTAAAATCGGATACTTTTTCTCTACTAACAACTACCTCATCATCTTTAAAAGTTGGTAATATAATTTTCAATCTCGAGTTGCTATAGATTACAATTTCTTTTATTGCTTTCATAGGAATTATAAATTTTCGACTGATTCTAAAAAAATCTTTGGAATCTAAATCCTGCTCTAAAAGCTCTAAAGTTGATTCAATTAAAAAACTTCTGTTGTCAAAAGTGTGGAGATATGTTCCTTTATTTTCACTATAAAAACATTCTATTTCATCGATAGCAATTACTTTTAAATGTTGACCAATCTTTACTGTAAAACGTTTTTTATAATTTTTATCAAATGGATTAGAGAGCATTTTTTTGATTTGGTCAAAATCTAATTGTAACGTCTCTTGTTTAGGGAACCTGCATTTAAATTTAGAAACGGCTACATGTAAATCATCTTCATCTATAGGTTTTAATAGATAATCAATGCTATTTAATTTAAAAGCTTTCAGCGCATATTCGTCATAAGCAGTAGTGAAAATTACAGCACTTTTAATTTCCTGCTGAATTAAAGCAAAATGCTCAAAAATTTCAAAAGAAAGTCCGTCGGATAATTGAATGTCCAGAAAAATTAAATCTGGCTGCTCATTATGAGTAAACCATGCAATGGCTTGCTCTACTGAATGAAGTAGCGTCATTATAGTCAAACCTAACTTTTCAACTTTTCGCTGTAAAAGCCTTGCAGCAGGTTTTTCGTCCTCAATTATTATTATTTTCATCTTGTATATCTAAAGTTGGGAAACGAATTCTTTACAGTCAATTTGTATTTTAAATTATTCGTATTTGTTTAATTTTTCTTTTTCCATTAGTTCCTTAATCTTCCTTTGTTCCCAGTTTTCTCCTAGAACTAAATTAGGTCCAAAAACAGATAATCCATGCGCTGCTAAACCTATTCCCCAAAATAAGGCTGTAGAAAAATTTTTAAAGCTAATGTAATTTTCGCCTTTGTCAAGACGTTGAACGTTGACAATTAAGATCATGATATTGATTACTATGTAAACCAATAAATGCGAATAAAATCCTTTGATTTTTTTTACTCTTTTAAACGCATTCTCATACTTTGATTGTTCTTCTGTTGTCATTTTACTGGTATTTAATTGATTGTTTTTTTTCCTCTTCTATAAATTGTTGTATCTTTTTTTGCTCCCAATCTTTTCCAAAAAAAGGAAACCAATTAAAAGCTTTGCCTGCATGAAAAAAGAGTCCAATTCCCCAACTTATCGCAGTCCAATAAAACCATAAATACTCAGGCGAATATTTTAGGTTGATAAAAATTAAGCTGCCGATTGTTAAAACATAAATTAATAAATGAAAATAAAAATCCTTAATTTCTTCTACTTCTTTTTTTGCCTTTTGGTATTTCTCGAAATCAGTATCTATATTCATACGTAGATAATATTTGTTTTTTATTTGAATATGTAATTCGCATATCTCTATCGGTGTTGGCGACCAAATCTAGGTAATGCTCATTTCATAATTATTTCCATTTACTATTTGCAGTCTTTTCTTTATTCAAAATTTCTTGAATTTTTCTCTCTTCCCATGTTTTTCCGTAACCAAATGTTTCAAAAGCATGAAATGTCAATCCCATTCCCCATCCTAACATTGGAAACCAAAACCACTGAAAATTTTGTGGGGAATTCAAATTAATGATAATTAATATTGGAATGACGATACAATAAGAAGTCAAATTTCCATAAAATCCTTTAAGTTTCTCCACTCGTTCTTTTGCTCTAAAAAAAGCAGTATCTTGATTATAATTTGCTATTTCCATACTATTTATTTGTTTAGTTAATACTGGTATTTTTACTGTAAACACCTTTTCGTTTTGTTCGATTAGCACTTTTCGATTAGTGATAATTCCGTATCTATTAATAATATTTTGAAGCCCCACTCCTTGCCTGTCTTGTAAAACTTCTTTCTTTTGAAAATCATTTTCAATAACTAAATAGTTATCCTTCATGAAAATGCGAATATGCAATGGTCTTTGCTCACTCACAACATTATGTTTTACTGTGTTTTCCAGTAGCAATTGTAATGAAAGCGGAACAACTTTAGCTTCAGGATCGATTACATTTTTTGGTAGCTCATAAAAAAGACTATTTTCAAAACGCATTTTAAGCAAGTTCATATACGTTTTGGCGAAAGCCAATTCCTCCTCAACGCTTACTAATTCTTTGTCTTTTTGTTCTAACACATAACGGTAAACCTTTGATAGCGAAGTGGTAAATCGTTGTGCATTATCTGGATTTTCTTCGATTAAAGAACTTAACACGTTTAAACTGTTAAAGAGAAAATGCGGATCAATTTGGTTTTTTAAACTTTCGAATTTTGCCGAAGCAGTCCCTGCAATAATTTTCTGCTCTTTTACTTTGACTTCTTGAATAGTTTTATAAAAATAAAACGCATGAATACCTAAAGAAACGACTACAAATATGATTACGGGAATAATAAAATTATTAGCCTTTTCATTATTGATATAATCATTAAAAGTCGATTTTTCTATTATAACTTCTTCAAAAACGCGAAGTAAAAAAACGATAAGAATTGTTATAAAAAATGTGCTTACAAAACCAATAACTAATCTGTTAATCGTAAACCGACTGTTTTTATAAACTGAATCTAGGAAAATAAAAACCGTAGCATTAGCAAAGTACAAACTCAAACTATACAACATTGTGTAACCAAAATTGATCAATAATGAAACGTCAAAAATAATATTGACTCCCATCACGAACCGCACAAGCTGCAACGCTAAAAAAATAGTAAGCGAAATTATAATTGCTCGTGGTACCTGCCTGATTAATAAATTGAACATTGATGAAATATAAAATGAAATATTGAAAGTTTATTTTGTGCAATTTTTCATCGCAGCCATGGCTCTATCTAATCCCCAAGATGGAGAAAAAGGCGTTTCAGGCTTAAAAGTAGCAAAAAGTCCAATCGCTTTTTCAATTTGAGCGCACATAGGTTTGGTGTCGGTTCCCCAAAATTTAGCACTGCCTATTTCGAATTCTGCTTTATTAAATACAACTCGAGGATTTTCTGGTGCTATTGCTTGTGCTTTTCCATACAACTCCATCACTTTTCCTGATAATTTTTGTCCGTTTGTCATTGGGTCTGCTGCAATCCACGCAGTATCAATCATGGCTTGAATTACAAGTAATTCAGCGTTCTTGAGATTTTTGTCCATTTCAACATCTAACGCTTTTTGCGCTTTTCTGAGTAATAAAGTCATTTGTTCTTTATCCTTAGTTGTAAAAGCAGTTGTTGTATTTAGCAAAGCCACATAATAATTGGGCAGCCAACTTGTTTTCTCAGCTGCTGCAATTCTTTCAAATAAATCAGAAGCTTCTGTGTTTTTCCCTTCGCTCCAAAGTTGGAACGCCTTTCCCATTCCTTGTTCGAATTGGCCTTGAGCCGATAATAAACTACAGATAAAAAATGCGATAATCGTAATAATTTTTGTCATGATTTCATTGTTTTGAATTGGTCATTAGTTATTTTTTTGTTTACATATATTTCAAAAGTATGGTGTTTCTATTTTTTTTAAAACTTATTGTTACTGAACTGTTGAATTCTTATGATGAATTACAATTGCTTTAAATTTTTAATACAACCGTTTTGTTTTCATTAGCTTTAAATTTAGCATCTGCATATTTTGGTGGCCCCATAAATCCTTTAGCTCCGTTTGAAGCGGCATAATCTTCTTTGGGAATACCCATAAAATTCATATCTAATTTTCGATTGCTATTTTCATCATGGAAAATACTTACGGCATATTCGCCAGCTGGAAGATTAGTAAAAGTTGCTGTTGCCTTATTATTTTTTATTAAAGCGATATTTTCTCTGAAGGTCTTTTCTAAGAAGGTCTTTTCGGAGTTATAAATCCCAATCATTATCTGACCCTTATTGTTTTTTAAACCGTTGATTTCGACATTTATCGTCACTTGTGAAAATGAGAAAGAAGCAGTTAATAAAAGCGCACTTACAATTATTTTTTTCATGATTTTTAGTATTTAATTTATGGTTAATTTAAATTTGTTGCTACAACAATATAAAAGTATCAAAGTTTGTCTTAATTTATATATAATATCTAGTGAACTGTACTATTTGATGGATGAATTGTTGTACAAGTGGAAAATCCGCAATGTTTAATTGATTGTCAGTTCGAGTCTTTTTAATTTCAATTGCAACAGCTTTTAAAAGTAAAAGTGTAATGAGAACATTTGTGTAGACGAGGTAGCTTCTCGATACATTTTTATTTCGTTTCACTACATAAAAACACTCGAAGTGACGGCGATACATTTTTATTTCGTTTCACTACATAAAAACACTCGAAGTGACGGCGATACATTTTTATTTCGTTTCACTACATAAAAACACTCGAAGTGACGGCGATACATTTTTATTTCGTTTCACTACATAAAAACACTCGAAGTGACGGCGATACATTTTTATTTCGTTTCACTACATAAAAACACTCGAAGTGACGGCGATACATTTTTATTTCGTTTCACTACATAAAAACACTCGAAGTGACGGCGATA
>NZ_JAXCIA010000042.1:0-21227 GCF_035985025.1 Flavobacterium sp. PL11 | reverse complement strand
TTATTTCCGATTTCAGCCTGGAAAATGGAAATGAAAACTTTAAAAAACTATCTTAAGTTTCTAAAAAAGTTGCATCGCGAATAGGTCGCAGCATATTTTTCGCTTTGTAAAGGAAAGGATATGTTACTTTTTATAGGCACTGACGGATTAGGTATTGATGTGTACGATTTAAAAAATTCAAAACTTATTAGTTGGTCTCAAATTTTAGGAACTCAAAAAAGTGATTATTTTAAATCAACATACGCTATTTATCAAGATGAAAAAGATGTTATATGGATTGGCACAAACGGTTACGGATTGATTAGTTGCAAAATAGAGCGTTTAAATGATAAACTGAATCTAACTCAATTTAAGAGATATGTTGCTAATGGTCAAAATGAAAGATCATTAAGTAGTAATATTATTTTTTCAATAGTTCCTAATAATAACGACCAGCTTTGGATAGGTACGCGTTTAGGAGGATTAAATCTTTTTGACAAAAAATCAGAATCATTTGATGTCTATAAAAATATAAAAGGAAATAAAAATAGTTTGTCTAGCAATGATATTTTGTGTTTACATAAAGATGCTAAAGATCAGCTGTGGATTGGGACAAGTTTAGGTTTAAATCTATTAGAAAACTTAAAAAAGGATAAAGCAGCAATTTTTAAAAGTTTTACTGTAAAAGATGGACTTCCTAACAATACAATTCATGGCATTGTCTCTGATAAAAAATCAAATCTTTGGATTAGTACCAATTTTGGATTATCTAATCTAATTATCAACGATACTAAATTTATTAATTATACAAGAAACGAGGGCTTACAAAATAATGAATTTGCTGACGGTGCATTTTATCATGATCCAGCATCCAACTTTATTTTTATGGGAGGAATTAAAGGTTTTAATTATTTTATGGCTAATGAGATAAAAGAATCAGCGATAATACCCTCATTAATGATCACTAAAATTAGCGGTCAAAACCAAAAAGATCCTTATTACCAAAGCCTTGTTGTTTCTAATAATTTCACAAATCCTCCATCAATTGCCTTGAAACACAATCAAAACTTTTTTGATATAGAATTAGGCGCATTAACATATATAAATAATGAAAAATCTCAGTATTCCTATAAGTTAGAAAATTTTGATAAGCAGTGGAGTAACATTAATAATCGAAGAATTATTTCTTTTACAAATGTTCCTGCTGGAAAATATCAATTGTGGCTTAAATGGTCTAATGGTGACGGCGTGTGGAGTCAAGCAGTTCGAACCATTGACATTAAGATTAAGCCAGTTTTTTGGCAATCTCATATAGCATTTGTTATTTATATATTACTCTTTATCTCGTTAGCTTTTTTTATTTTAAGTTATTTTAAAAAGCAACAGTCACTAAGTCAAAACATTCTTTTTAGAAAAAAAGAAGAGGAACTACATGAAAATAGACTAAATTTTTTTACTGATATTGCACATGAATTTCAAACACCTTTAACTTTAATAGTAGGACCTATTCATAGTTTATCAAAGAAAAAAAAGCTTGGTAGAAAAAACCAAAAATTTGTTGAAATGATTCAACGCAACTCCTCTAGACTCTTATTCCTTACACAACAATTATTAGAATTTAGAAAGGCAGAGGATGGACATTTAGAATTTTCTATTACTACTTTTAATCTTGTTAATTTAGTCGAAGAAATTGCTGAATTATTTGATTCTTGGGCTTTAAATAAAAATATCGATTACAAAGTTACTATTCCTGCTAATTTGATAGGTTGGTATGATAAGGACAAAACAGAAAAAATTCTTTTTAATTTATTGTCTAATGCTTTTAAATACACGCCCATAAATGGTGAGATTCTTCTTGATTTGTCATTTCAAGAAAATAATCCTACTATTTTAAAAATTATAATAAGTAATACAGGACCTGGAATTCCAAAAGAAAAAATTGATTTAATTTTTGAACGTTTTTATTTATCTGACTATAACATAGAAACAGATAATAATATGTTTAGAACAGGTATTGGATTAGCGTATATAAAAAAATTAGTTACAGCCCTAAAAGGTGAAATCATGGTGTCTAGTGTTTTAAATAAAAGCACAACTTTCTCTGTAATTATTCCTTGTAGTAGTGAAAGTTATAAAAATGAGAAAATTAAGAGAGAACTTTTTCCAGATTCTCATAAGAATACTTTTGAATTATCTGATGATAGAAAAAGTAACTTATACAATAAAAAAGAAAAAATAAAAGAAACTATTAAATCAGTATCAATCTCAGACCATCTCAAAAATATTCTTGAAGATAAAGAGATTCTTGATAAAAATATACCTCAAAAAATTTCATCACTTGATTTAATTGTAACTAGACGCAAGTCAATTTTAATAGTTGAAGATGAAAAAGAAATTCATCAATTCTTAGCTGTTTTATTAAGTCAAAACTATACAATTACTGCCGCTTATAATGGAATAGAAGCACTAGAAAAAATAAAAACTGAACTTCCTGATCTTATTATTAGTGATGTGATGATGCCCTTAATGGACGGCGTCGAACTTTGCTCAAAAATTAAGAAAGATATTAAAACTTGCCATATTCCATTTATCTTGCTCACCGCAAAAGATACTATATTGCATCGAATCCAAGGAATTGATAATGGTGCTGATTCCTATATACCTAAACCTTTTAATCCAGATCATCTCAAAGTTCGAATTAAAAAATTGCTAGAACAAAAAGAATTATTATTACAGCAGTTTTCACAAAATTTACGCAGCGAAAATTTTGCTATAGCTCCGCTAGAAAATAAAGAAATACTTTTTGTCAAAGAAGTAATTGAAATAATTCGAAATAATATCAATAATGATAATCTACAAAGTTTATTTATTGAAAAAAAATTAGGAATCAGTAATTCTCAATTATATCGAAAAATTAAGCAGATTTTTGGAATTTCTCCAGGTGATTTAATACGTACTGTAAGGTTGAAATATGCTGCTGAACTGCTACGAAAGAACGTGTTTACAGTATCTGAAATTTGCTATCAATCTGGATTTAACAACCGTTCCTATTTTTATCGTGAGTTTAAAAAAGTTTATCAAATGACACCTAAGAATTATCAGCTAAAGTATAGTAAAAGATAGTTCACTACTTCAATATATTGATATTAAGACTTTTATAGTAAAGTGTACAACTTTGATGAAATAGTGTACAACATATTTTAACCTTGTTTTTAACTTTATATCTCAATTACAAGTTCAAATAAATATAGCTATAACTAAACCAACTTAATATTATGAAAAAAAATACTCCTATTACTAAACCATTTAAACTATCGTATCATGGCTAAACGTATAAAAAATAATTTTTTTTTGATTTTGACTTTATTCTTTGGTTGTATCATATATGGCCAATCTGTTTCAGGTACTGTTACTGACATTAATGGACCTTTACCTCAAGTCAATGTAACGATAAAAGGAATCACTGCTGGAACCATCACTGATTTGGATGGAAATTTCAATATTAATAATATAGTATCCAATACCATTTTGGTGTTTAGTTACATAGGATATATCACTCAGGAAATTCCTGTTCAAGGCAGAAGTATTATTAATGTTGTATTAACAGCAGATTCGCAACAGTTAGGAGAAGTCATTGTGGTGGGTTATACCAGTCAAAAAAAGGCTTCAATAACTGGAGCTATTAGCACTGTGGACATGTCAGATCTTTCTAAAACTAAGATTGCAGATGTCGCTCAAGCTTTGCAAGGCCAAATAGCTGGTGTGTTTGTAGCGGCTAATACTGGTGCGCCTGGTGATGGAATAAAATTGAGAATAAGAGGAGAAGGAACACTAGGAAATAACGAGGTTCTATATGTGGTTGATGGCGTACCCACGCGTGATATTTCATTTCTTAGTCAAGCTGACGTGAAATCAATGACCATACTTAAAGATGCAGCTGCTGGAGCAATTTATGGATCAAGGGCTGCTGGAGGTGTTGTTTTAATCACTACAAAAAGTGGAATACAAGGTAGAAGTAGCTTTGATGTGGATTATTATACAGGTATTTATTACGCAACAAATCTTCCTAAAATGCTAAATACAGATCAATATTTGACCGTTAAAGATCAAGCTTGGCATAATACAGCAGGAAATTCAATAACGGCGATTAGTCCTTATGCAGCGGATAGAAGTAGAACAGATTTATCAGATACTGACTGGCAAAAAGCATTATTTAACACGGGAAAATCTACCAACTTTCAAGTTTCGGCAAGTGGTGGATCAGAGAAAGTTCAATATTTAATCTCAGGTGGTTACTTTGGTCAAGATGGTATTGTTGTCCAAAAAAATGATCGATACCAACGTTTTAACTTTAGATCAAATGTAAGCGCAGCTGTTTCTGAAAATTTTAAAGTTGGAACAAATATTCAAATAAGTTACGCAAAACAAGATAAATTATCATCAAGTGGTGATGTACCAGGGGTCATTCGTCAAGCACTTATACGTAATCCAGTTATAGGTGTTTACAAAGATGTAAATGATCCAACATATTCTGCTGCTAATCCGTTTACCGATTTACCCTTTTATACGGGGCCTAATAATGGTTGGAGCAAAATATATGAATTTGGATCAAATCCAATTGCAATTGTAAATTTTACCGATGATAAAAGAAATACCTATCAAACTTTTGGAAATCTATTTGGCGAATATGCATTTTTAAAAGACAAATCTTTAAAATTTAAAAGTAATCTAGGTGTAGATATTAGATTTTCTCATAATAAAAATTTTGCTCAAAATTATGGAGATCCTAATACCACTGATACTTCAAATCCCTATTATAGTTTGGGACGAATTAATAGACCAAATGGATTGGATGAAAATAGAGGTCAAGAAATGACATTTACTTTTACTAATACTTTAAATTATATAAAAACACTCAATGATGTTCACAATGTAAATCTATTGTTAGGTATAGAAAACATCAGTAGCAAATCAGCTGCAATAGGTGGAAGCAGACAAAATTTTGATAATGTCACTGATTCCTTTAGATATCTTGATTTTGGTAGCACAGGAAATGCTTACAGTTCAGGATCTGCTAACAATTGGGCTTTACAATCTTTTTTTGGTTCGGGTACTTATGGTTATTCTAATAAATATTTTGCCACGGCAACAATAAGAGCAGATGCTTCCTCCCGTTTTGGACCAAATAATAAATGGGGTTACTTTCCTTCAGTTTCTGCTGGTTGGATACTTACTAATGAGGAATTTTTCGAAGATGTAAAATGGATATCTAATTTAAAATTAAGAGCTAGCTGGGGTCAGTCAGGAAATCAAGAAATACCAAATAATGCTTATGAAACATTAGTTTCAACATCAGGAGGCGTTGTTAACATTATCCGCTATGGAAATCCAGATTTAAAATGGGAAACAACTTCTCAAACAAATGTGGGAATAGATTTGAATATATTAAAAAATAGATTTTCAATTACTGCTGATTATTTTGAGAAGAAAACAACAGACATCTTGTTAGGGGTAACACTCCCTGCCGTTTCTGTGGGAGTTATTAATCAAACCATAGTAAATGCAGGAGCTGTTAGTAATAAAGGTTTAGAATTTGGTGTAAATTATAAAAATAACGACCGTGTTTTTAAATACGGTTTAAACGCTAATATAGCTACATTAACAAATAAAGTAGAGAAATTACAAACTTATGTAAAAAGTATAATTGATGAACGTACGCATACAAAAACAGAAGTAGGTCGACCTATTAGTTCTTATTATGGACTTGTATTTGATGGCATATATCAAAATACTGCAGAAATAAGTTCGCAATTATTTGCAAATGCTAATGGAGCTCAGCCGGGCGACATTAGATTTAAGGATTTAAATGATGATGGGCAAATTAATGCTGATGATAGAGGAATTATTGGAAATCCAATACCTAAATTGACGTATGGCTTTTCTTTTAATGGTGAATTTAAAAATTTTGATATTTTCTTTTTAGTACAAGGTGTTGAAGGAGTGGATCGTTACAATGACTTAAAGCAAATTTTGAATTATGATAGCCGTCCCTTTAATTCTACAACTGCAGTTTTAAATAGTTGGAATGGTGAAGGCAGTAGTAATACAACACCACGAGTAACTTTTAACAATAATGGTGGTGGAAATGTTTCAAGTGTATTTGTTGAAGACGCCTCATACCTCAGACTGAAAAACTTTGAAATTGGATACACTTTTGGCAAAGATGTCATCGGAATTAAAAACTTACGCATCTACGCTTCTGGTCAAAATCTTATTACTATTACAAATTATACAGGATTAGACCCTGAGTCTACATCATTAATTGACAAAGGAACGTATCCTCAGTCAAGTGCCTATCTATTTGGAATTCAAGTTAAATTATAATTTAAAAATATTTAATCATGAAAAAGATATTAAAATCTATACTTTTTGTAAGTACACTATTTTTAGTAAGCTGCCAAGATGAATTGACCACTGAACCCATTGGAGCTACTACATTAGAACAGTCAAATTCGACACCAACATTAAATTCCGTAGAGCAATCTGTTAATTCATCCTATCAATTACTTTCCAGTAGATTAAATATTTTAGCGGAATGGGATTGGAATGGAGGACTTGTATTTCAAAATGATTATGTTTTACAAGACATTGCCTCTGATGATATGGAAAAAAAATGGAATCCTGATGGCGACCAAGTCTGGATGGATGATATAAACAACTTTACATTTACATCTACTAATGGTGGACCTAATGGTCTATGGAAGTATAACTATGAAGGAATTAAAAGAACAAATATTGCCATAGGCTTTTTAACTAAACCTGATATTGAAACTATCACTGGAATAACGAAGGAAAGAAAAAACCAAGTTTTAGCAGAGGCATATTTTTTACGTTCCTATTATTATTTTTCTTTAGTAACTAATTTTGGCGGTGTGCCCTTAATTTTAGGTTCATTACAAACGTATCAAGAGGCTTTTGACGTAGCAGTGCGATCTGAAAAAGCATTAGTCTGGGAGAGTATTAAAAAGGACTTAGCTTTAGCAAAAGGAATGCTGCCCAACACGAAATATTCTTCTAATACCGAAAGATGGAGAGTTTCTAAAGGAGCTGTAATTGCTCTTCAAGCTAAAGCAGCCTTATATACTGAAAAATGGGCAGAGGTAATCACTTTAGTTAATGAATTAGAACCCTTAGGATACAGTTTGAACACAAATTATTTTGATAATTTTAATGTAAATAAAGAATATTCTGATAATGAAGTGATTTTCTCTTATAATCATGAAGCTAATTCACAACCTCGCAACGGCAATGGTATCTCTGCACCATTAGGTTGGGGATTTTTTGCTCCTAGCACAAATTTTTTAAATTCTTTTGAACCCAATGATCCTAGAAAATTATACACCGTAGATGTTCCGAATCAAAATATAAATAAAATGTTAGGAACACTTGACGGATCAAATAAGGGCAATGATGATGCTCCTACTAATAAAGTTTATATGCGATACGCAGATGCATTACTTTGGAAAGCAGAAGCACTTAATGAAACAGGTGATTATACAGGAGCCATCGCTATTATTAATCAAATAAGAAAAAGAGCTAGAACCACTATCAATGCTCAAGGGGCAGTTCCGGCTGCTGGAACTTTGCCAGATCGTGTTGCCTCCACAGATAAAGCGATCATAAAAGGATGGTTGATTTCAGAAAGAAGAGCTGAACTTGGTTTTGAAAATCAAAGGATGTTAGACTTAAAAAGATGGGGCATAGCTAAAGCTGTGATGACTGCTTTAGGCAAAAACTTTCAGGACAAACACTATTTATATCCAATTCCACAATCAGAGATTGACGCATCAGCAGGTTTGCTAGTGCAAAATCCAGGATATTAACAAAAAATAGTTTTAGTCTTAATGGTACTTATGAGAAGTAGTGAATAAACAATTGCTACTTCTCTTTTTTTATCTACCATAAATGGATCATTTTATCATCAAATTTACTTAAAACATGACAGATATTGCAAATAGATATAAAAACAACCCCATTTTATCACCAAAAGATCTCAAATCCAGTGCTGATAATATGATAATTGAATGTTTACTTAATCCTGGTGCATTTGAATTTAATGGAAAAAAATGGCTCCTCGTTCGTGTAGCCGAGAGGACGATTCAAAAACAAGGGCTGTTATCAGTTCCTATTTATAACAATTCGGGTAAAGTTAAAATTTTAGATTTTGACCTTAACGACCCTAAATTAAACGCTTCAGACTCAAGAATAATTCAGTACGATGGCGTAGATTATTTAACTACAATATCTCATTTAAGATTATTGAATAGTACAGATGGCATTCATTTTATAGACGATCCTGATTGTACATCACTTTTTGGCGAAGGGGAATATGAATCTTACGGTATTGAGGATTGTCGCGTATCTCAAATTGAGGATACTTATTATCTTACCTACACAATGGTGTCCTCAAACGGTGTTGGTGTGGGACTTAGAACCACTAAAGATTGGAAAAACTTTGAGAAAAAGGGAATGATATTTAGTCCACACAATAAGGACTGCGCCATTTTTGAAGAAAAAATTAACGATAAATTTTATGCATTACATAGACCCAGTAGTCCTGAGCTAGGAGGAAATTACATTTGGTTAGCTGAATCTTTAGATGGTGTACATTGGGGAAACCATAAATGCATTGCTAAAACTCGTGAGGGTAAATTTGATAGCAAACGTTTAGGAGCTGGAGCAGCACCTATAAAAACGGATATGGGTTGGCTGGAAATATACCACGGAGCTACTAAAGAAAACAGGTATTGCTTAGGAGCTTTATTATTAGATTTGAAAGATCCTTCCATTGTCATTGCTCGTTCAGAAGAACCTATTATGGAACCTAAAGAGATTTTTGAAAGAAATGGATTTTTTGGAGAAGTAATTTTTACTAATGGTCATATCATTGAAGGAGATGATATTCAAATGTATTATGGTGCAGCAGATCAGTTTGTGGGTTTGGCTACTTTCTCCATTTCAGAATTATTAAAAACTTTACTAAAATGATAGAAAATTTAGCAAGAACAAGTTTTAAAGATTTTTCTCGTAGTACAAAGATTTTAATATTGACTAATCTAATTTATGCCTTTGTGATGCCTGTTATTGATATATTTGTCGCTTCATACATTATGCGTAATTCAAATGATCCTTCAAAAGTAATGCTGTACCAATTAGCTATTTATACAGGAATTCCTATTACTTTTTTTATCAATGGATGGCTTCTTAATAAGATTAATATTAAAAAGTTATTTTCTCTAGGAATGCTATTAAGCGGAGTCTCAATGGTTTTTATGATGTCCCTAAAAGATCTTAATTATACTGGATTAATTTCTGCGGGATTAATAATGGGGATGTCTTTTGGATTATATTGGTCTAATAGAGATTATTTAGTATTAGCTACTACTACTGATAAAACGCGTAATTTTTATTATGGTTTGGACACTTTTTTTTACACGCTAACGGCAGTGATCGTACCAGTAATCATTGGTTGGTATTTGATGAATGGAAACACTATTTCCTCAAATGAAAGTATAAATTCAGGTTACAAAGTGGTGACAGGAATCGTATTTGTATTTACCATTATAGCTTCAATTGTATTTCATTTTGGACATTATGAAAAACCTAAAAACGAAAAGTTTTTTTATACAAAGTTTCATCCTTTATGGACTAAGATGTTGCAAATGGCATTGCTTAAAGGATTAGCACAAGGCTTTATAGTTACCGCACCGGCTATTTTAATGATGAAATTTTTCCAATCAGAAGGGGCTTTAGGCACTGCTCAATCTATTGGCGCTGTTATCGCGGCTGTAATTATGTTATTATTGGGTAAATTTTCGAAACCAAAAGACAGATTAGTCATCTTTAGTATTGGTTTATTATTTTTCTTTCTGGCATCCTTTTTTAATAGTGTAATGTTTAATCCTGTTGGAGTGATTATATTTATTTTTCTGCTGTTAATTGCAAGACCTATTTTAGACATTGCCTACTTCCCCATTCAGCTGAAAGTAATTGATTTACTCTCTGAATTAGAAAACAGAAATGAGTTTTCTTATATTCTTAATCATGAATTTGGTTTATATATAGGTCGTTTTATTGGAGCAGGAACATTTTTAGGAATTGCCTATTTTGGAAATACAGATGATGCATTGAGATATGCATTATTAATAATAGGAATTCTTCAATTATTGTCAATTCCTATAGCAAAGCAATTATTAAAACAACAATTCAAATTAGAAAATCAAGATGCGTAAAACAATTCAATTATCACTGCTATTTTTATGTTGTATTCTCAGCTCTTGCAGTGTAACTTATTCAGAAACAGCTACTAAAAATCCTATTAAGCAGGAAACATTAGCGCGTATTACTGCAATGCCTAATAAACCGCAACCTTTCAAAATACTAGATTTTAAGCAATTAGCTAAAGATTATGATGCTAAGGTTTATGATATTAATCAAACTGGTAAATACTGGCCTTTGATATGGAAAGATGATTCTCGAAAAAACTTTGATCAAGAGACTTTTGGAATATATACTGCAATGGGAGATGTAAGGCAAGGAATTGAAAATCACAAGGGTATTTTTCATGAATCATTAGCAAGTATTGGATCTGTAATGGGAGCTAGTTTAGTTGGCATCGATAAGACTAAACAAAATGGTAAAAATTATGTTGCCATGCTAAAAAATTATTTTAATAAAGATACTAAATGGGATATTATTATGAACAACACCTCGCCTGAAGTAGCGCTATTAGGTGGTGGTTATGCAAGAGATTGGTGGTATGATGTTTATCCCAACTTGATGTTTTATGCAGTTGCTGATTTTTATCCTGATGAAAAAGATTATACATCAATTCAGCGCTCCATTGCCGATAAATTCTATAAGGCTGACTCCACGTTAGCGGGAAATTATAAGTATTCCTTTTTTGATTACTCTATGATGGAGCCAAAAGAAAGTTGGATTTGTAAGCAAGAAGACGCGGCTGCCGGTCATTCTTATGTACTATATGCCGCTTATAAAAAGTTTAAAGATCCTAAATATTTGAAGGGAACTAAATCATCATTAGAATCATTATTAAATCAAAAAGAAAATCGCTATTATGAAATTCTAATGCCTTTTGGTGCTTATGTAGCGGCTCGATTAAACGCAGAAGAAGGAACTAATTATGATTATTCAAAAATATTAGAATGGACTTTTAATGGTACATCAGCCTGTAGAGAAGGATGGGGAATGTTACTAGATAACTGGAATGGATATGATGTTTCTGGACTTATGGGAAGCACGGTAGATCATGGTGGTTTTGCATTTTTAATGAATACTTATGACTCGATGTGGCCCTTAGTTCCGATGGTGCGCTATGATCAAAGATATGCTAACATCATAGGAAAATGGATGCTAAATGCTAGTAATGCGATAAAATTTTTCTATCCTTATGAAATAGCCGATGAACATCAAACGATCCCTGAACAAAAAGAATATACTAAAGGAGTTATTGCTTATGAAGGTTTAATTAAAAAATCACACCTTAAAAAATATGAGCATTTAAAAGCACCAATTGCAATAGGTGATGGTCCAAATTGGATCAAAGATAATCCCGATGTATCACAATTTAGCGTTTATGGAAGTGGTCACGTAGGAATTGCAGGTGCAATAATAGAAAAGACTAATGTACCAGAAATTTTAAAACTGGATTGCCTCGCTACTGATTTTTATCGTGATGATGCATATCCTACCTATCTTTTATACAACCCTAATAATGAACCAAAAACGGTTACGTATCAAACAAGAAATAGAAATAAAATAGATTTATATGATGCTATAGAAAATAAAATTATTTTAAAAAATGTTGTAAATGCTGGTAAATTACTAATTCAAAAAGAATCATCTAAATTAATAGTAGAAATCCCAGCTGGCTCTAAAATCATTTTTAAAAACGGGAAATATTATGTAAATAAAACTGTAATCTCTTATAAATAAATTGACTTTTTGAATAAAAGCGACGTTTAAAAAATTCAATTGCACTAGCGTAAAATTGAAATGGATGAATAATATAAAGTTATTCATCCATTTTTTTGTAAAAAATAGAGATCTATTTTATTCTTATAATTAGTCAAAGTGCAATTAGACATTAATGGAAACTTTTTTTTAATTTAAAAAAAGCAGAATTAAAAATCATTACAAATTAAATACTCTTTTAACTCAATTTATTTTTGATATGAGTATTGAGCTCCAATAAAAAGAGCTCTACTTTTTTCAATTTATAAAAGTTAAAGAACTTTAATTGAATCATTTAGCTATCGACACAATTATTTTAAATTTTAAAATTATCCTGTAAAATGTATCAATATTAAAACAAGGTCAAAATTCCAGAATCGTCTGTTATTTGAGTTGCCAATAAATCTACAGAATAGGGGAAAGCAAAGTCTTCAATAGGTGCTAAATTTAACCATCTGACTTCATCATGTGGATGTAGAATTATAGGCATCCTTTTTTTAATGTTATGAATTTCTGCCATTAATGGGTTGGCTATTGTAGTTAACATGGTATAGGTGTTTCTTAGCTTGCCGCTGTTGGGGTCATGCCAATGAGAGTATAAACCAGCAAAAGCAAATAATTCCTCATTGTTGATTTCAATTTTGTATTTTATTTTATTTTTACCTTTACTGTCTAGCCATTGCCACTCATAAAAACCATTGGCGATTATCAAACATCTTTGATTAATATTATCTTTAAATGACCGCTTTTTATCTACAGTTTCAATTCTAGCATTGAGTGTCATAGCTTTAATTTTGTCGTTATTTGACCATTGAGGGATTAATCCCCAGTTATAATATTCTATAACTTTTGGATTTTCGTTTGTTATCACAAGTGTTTCAGGAAATTGAAAACCGTTTATATGCTCATGCTTTTCAAAAGTAGCTTTATCCTTGATTTTTGCATTAAAACGCTTTTCTATTTGTAAGGCTAGTTTAGTTTGTATTGTATGGTAACACATAAGTATATATTTATAATAAGAATTTCTATTGTTGCGTAATGCATTAAAAGTGGGATGTAAAATTGATATTTGACGTAATGAATTTGATACCATTATTATATTTAATGAAGATACTAAATAATAGGTTTTATAAATACAATACTTACTACTTAAATAAACATCGTAATAAATAGTATTTAAATGTAACAAATAATTAATTATACTTTTGTGAAAATAAGTGTATTAATATTTGTACTCATATATCAAACTTCTTTAATAAAGTTTATTTTTGTTTAAAATGAATTTAACATGAAACAGCAATTCGTCATTATCTTTTTAGTACTATTTATCTTTACTGGAGTAAGGGCTCAAGGTCTTTTACAATCTAAAGAAAATGTATTTACTAGACAAGATTCCTTGCGAGGAAGTATTACTAAAGAAAGAGAGTGGTGGGATTTAAAAAAATATCATCTGAATGTAAAATTAAATCCTTCGGATAGTACCATTACAGGTTTTAATGTGATCAGCTATAAAGTGTTACAGCAATATAATGTAATGCAAATAGATTTACAACAACCGCTAGAAATATATAAGGTTACGCAAGATGGTAAAGAACTTAAATATAAAAGGGAAGAGAATGCGTTTTTTATTGAATTAAGTGCTGCTCAAATTATTGGCGCAATGAAAGAACTCACCGTTTTTTATGGAGGAAAACCAAAAGTAGCAATAAATCCACCTTGGGATGGCGGAATTACATGGAAAAAAGACAGCAACGGTATGTCTTTTATAGCCTCATCGTGTCAAGGATTAGGAGCAAGTGTTTGGTGGCCTAATAAAGACCACATGTACGATGAAGTAGAAAGTATGACTATTAGCATAAATGCACCAAAGGATCTAGTTGCCGTGTCAAACGGTCGGTTACAAAGTGTCGAAAAATTAAAAGATGGAACTAAAACTTATAATTGGTATGTATCTAATCCTATAAACAATTACGGAGTTAATGTAAATATTGGAGATTATGTATCATTTACTGAAAAGTTCCAAGGTGAAAATGGCGCTCTTGATTGCAGTTATTATGTGTTAAGAGAAAACTTGGCTAAGGCCAAAAAACAATTTCAGGACGCACCTAAAATGCTTAAAGCCTTTGAACATTGGTTTGGACCTTATCCTTTTTATAAAGATGGCTACAAATTAGTTGAAGTCCCTTATTTAGGTATGGAGCATCAAAGCTCGGTTACTTATGGCAATGATTTTAAAAATGGATATTTGGGTCGCGATGTAAGTGACACAGGATGGGGATTAAAATTTGATTTTATAATTATTCATGAATCAGGACATGAATGGTTTGCCAATAATATTACCTATAAAGATATTGCTGATATGTGGATCCATGAGAGTTTTACCAGTTATTCTGAAAGTTTATTTGTTGAATATTATTACGGAAAAGATGCTGCTTACCAATATGTAAGAGGGGTACGAAAAAATATCAATAATGACAAACCCATTATAGGACAATACAATGTAAATAGCGAAGGTTCAGTTGATATGTATTACAAAGGAGCAAATATGCTTCATACATTACGCCAAATCGTGAATAATGATGAAAAATGGAGACAAATTTTAAGAGGTTTAAACAGTACTTTTTATCACCAAACTGTCACTACTAAACAAATTGAGGATTATATAAGTAAGGAGGCAGAGACTAACTTAAACTCGTTTTTCAATCAATATTTGAGAGATAATCGTGTTCCAGTTTTAGAATATTTTTTCAATAAAGGAGCAGTAAATTTTAGATGGAGTAATTGTTTTGAAGATTTTAATTTGCCAATAAAAGTTCAATTAAATGGCGAAGAAGTACTTTTAAATCCTGATACAAATTGGACGTCACTAAAAGTTGCGTCTACCAAGTCCCAATTAATAGTAGATCCTAATTATTATGTTGCTAGTTTTAATATCATACAATGATAGCATGCAACAAATAATATAAATTTCATTTATTAAAATAACATCAATTTATAGCTACAAAATATCAGGTATAATTTCTATTAAAATCCAAATCTTATAAAATATTAAAAATGAGTAAAGCAACTCAAATTAATCAGGTCCTTCATTCTTATTTTGAAGAAAACAAAGCGGTGCAATTAGTACTTGCCAAAGATATGATGCCCTATTTTATCTTGGCAGGTGTTTTTGAAAAAGACACAAAAAATGGATTACCTATTATCAATGTTTTAAAGAGATTAGATTTTAAAAATCAGTTAGTAGTAATACCTTTTGCTATAGCCGAAAGAAAAACTGCCTCTACCAAATGGTATTTTCAGCGTGTAAAATTTAAAATAGAACCTAAAAAAACTTTGAAAAAAGAGAATAACTGTAAAAGGTAAAAAATAATTTTACGTAAATTAAGTCAGTCAGAATCTATTGAAAAAATTGTTATAAAGCCAAATTGTATTTATTTGTGATATTTATAAATCACTATTAAAAAACATTGTTTCAATGTGATGGTTGATAATCTAACACGGTTTTATTAAATGAAACTTATTCTTTACCACGCCAATTAGATTAAGTAATTTGTGCACAATAAATCTATTTGTCATTATTTATTTCTTAAAGAATATATAAAACAATAAGCAAATTAAGTTTATAACATTGTTAATGATCTCGCGTTTAGCAATAATTCAAGCCTTTGCGCATAATCTGTGAATAATATAAATTTTGTTAAAAAATCTATAACTTCATAGATACTGTTATTGCATAAATTTACAAAACAGATATCAAACAAATCTTTAACAATTAATTTTTACACTTGTAGAAACAAAAATAAAGAAAAAATTGGTTGCTGTTATTACTTGGTTTTTGCGACAATATTTGCTAAGTAAAAATTGAACCGATGCTTGATGTAACGAAGGTCACGGGTAGTCAGGTTGTTGAAGTAGCTGTAACGGCGTATGTCCTTTCCACCCGTTCGGGCATGCAATTAAAGCCTACGTCTCCATTGTTTAAGGGGAATCAGTAACACAACAATAAGCCAAGCATCGGTCAATTTTTTCTAAGATAAAGTAATCTTTTTTTATCTTATTTTTAAAGTAATTATCCCTTCTAAGCTATCTATACTTTTACTTTGATACTAACATTTATCTTAATCCTATCACCACTTATAAATCAATAATCTGGACTAGTGATTTTAATTATCTCATCGATATTCAATAAAATCATCGGTTGTCAGTTTATATGATAACTAAATATTTCATTAATAGGATTTGATAATTTTATATTCAAATTAGCAATCAAGATTTTTAAATCAATCCAATTATTTCATAAACCTAAGGATATATATAATTGATTAGTGAAGTCTTTTAAGCACTATTTTTTTAAAATACCTTTACTTTGAAAGTCTATATTTTTATTGATTATTAATCAATAACCCTTGTTGTAACATAATACCGAAAACCAATGATAGCCATTTGCCATTTTTTGGCTTTTGCCAAGTCTAATCGCTGTTTTGTAAAACTAGGTAATAGGAGTTTGTTGATTTGGGCTAGGATTTTAAACATATTTTTTTTCAAAGGTATAAAAAAAGACGGTCTTTTGTCGAGACTGTCCTTAGTAGCATATTATTGTTTTTTCTTAGTGGTGACTTTTAGCATTTTTTCATTTGTAGCTGATCTAGTAATATCGATACTATCAATTAAATCAGGACTAATATTATCTAATTCTGTTTTCGATGATTTCGTACCATCAATATAAATTTCAGTGTCTTCTGGAATCGTATTAGAAGCGATTCTTCCTTTTTTTACAATTACAATTTTTTTACTTGTTTTGCTTTTTTGCTTATTATTTAAATTTGTTGGATCTGCTTTTTCTAAATTTAAAGAACTATTTACACCTTTAATTATTTGTTCATTATCTGTAGAATTCAAATTAGTTGCCTTGTTTATTTTCTCATTTGTAATCGTCGTATAAGTAAAAGATGGCGCCGGACGTTGCGGCAGATTGTCATTCTTTCTTATATTCTGACCGACTGTTTTTAGCGTAATTTCTATGGCACCATTTTTAGCCTCTTTGCCATATTTATCAATAGCATTTTTACCTTTTAAAACAGAAACCGTTGCAATTGTATCAGGATTTATATCATCCAGTTTAAGCTCAGGATCTGCTTTTTTGCCGTTTATGATTATTACTGGTTTTGACTGACTTTCACTAATTTTCGCGTTTTATTTATTTGCGCTTTTAAATTTTTTAGTTATAATTCTAATTCCTTGTTTTGTTGAACTTTTGATGACATCTATAGATTGGATGTCTTTAGAATCTATATTATTCATTTTTTTCTCACTAGTTTTAATACCATCAATATAAATTTCGTTTTCTAAAATTACGGGAGCATCTGGTACAACTAATCCTTGCTGTGTTGAATTATTGATTTGTTTTGATGATGAAAATTCAATTCCCAAAAGACCTTTTTCAGTTTTAGAAACTACAATTGCGATTGGTTCAATTACTGTACTTTGTTGTATTTCCAAAATTTTGGAAATATCTTTTCCTTTTTTAAAGTTAATTTTATACGCAATAATTTCATTCGTTGAATTCCTTTTAACTTTTGAAATCTTTCCATCGATTCCGTAATTGGTTTTTAGCTGACTTAGATTTTCTAACAATTCTTTGTCAGATGTGTCTTTGTTAATTATAAAACTATCTACAATTTCTTCTTTTTGGTTCGCAGCTTTTTGGGTTTCAACTTTTGCCTCCTGAGCAACTACTTCAATTTGAAACAGTACTACAAAGGCAATTAATGCAGGAATTAAAACTGCATATTTCCAAGAATTTCTTTTTTTTGATTGATTTTTGTTTAACATGACGATTCGTTTTTTGATTAATGATTGATAAAAGTGATTGGTGATGGCAACGCAGTTTTCTTGTGTTGTTATTTTTAAAAGTGTTATTTGGTATGATTTTTTGTCTTCTATTTTTGTTGTAGCTTGATGATCGGCAATAAACTCTAGATTTTGCAAAATGGCTTTTTTATAAAACCAAACGATTGGGTTGAACCAAAAAAGAATACAAAATACTCGAGAGATCAGTACATCAACAGAATGATTTTGATCACAATGGATTTTTTCGTGCGCTAAAATATTGGTCAGTTCTTGTTGATTGTACAAACTAGAATTGTAAACAATGGTGCCGAAGTAAGAAAATGGAGCAATGTTTTCAGTAGTGTCAATCAATTTATAATTAGCCTGAGTGCGTATCGATGTCCCTTTCAAAATAGAGTTTAAGCTATAGAAATCGAATACAAACTTTGCTAAAAATAAAAAAGCACCAAGACAATAAGTGAGCAAGAGAATTAAATACCAATTAATTTCGAACTCTAGATTTTGAGACGAAGTAGCTATAGGAATTTTTGACCAATTACTAGTATTTGTGCTTGCTTCCACAACTACTGTTTTACTAAAAACAACTAGAGGCAACAATAAAGCAGTAAATAAGCCCAATTGTAAAAACCAACGATTACTATTAAAAAAAGTTTCTTGGCGCAATAAAAAATAGTATCCAAAATAAAACAAGGCAATAAGTCCGCTTGATTTGATAAGGTATATAAATAATGCTTCCATAATTGAACTTGCTTTTAGTAAAAATTGTTTTAAGTGAGCATTATTTTATTCTTTTTTATTTTCGATCATAGCTAATATTTCTCGGAGTTCAGCGGCTGAAATTTTTTCTTCTTTTGCAAAATGCGAAACCATATTTTTATAGGAACTATTAAAATAGTTATCGATTGCAGTATTCATAAAGCGCTTTCTGTAGTCTTCAATACTAATAATTGGGTAGTACTGATGCGTGTTTCCAAAGGCATGGTGGGCAACGAAACCCTTTTCTTCTAGATTACGCACAATAGTTGAAAGCGTATTATAATGCGGTTGATCCTCGGTTATTTCAGCCATGATTTCTTTTACAAAAGCTTTTTTAAGCGTCCATAATATGTGCATGATCTCCTCTTCTTTGTTGGTTAATTTTTGCATAGCTATATATTTTGTTATCCTTGATATAGACGAAGAACAAACATACAACTATATTTATAGTTTACAAACTACTTTTATAGTTATTTAACTAAAATAGTCGTTTGTTTGAATTTTCTGTAAAGAAATGCTATTTTAGTATGCAGTTAGGATTAGTTTTTAGTTATTAAAAAAAATTACCCTCGCTATTGCATTAACAGTTTAAAATGCTGGAAGAAATATTGTTGTTAATTCTACCTTCATGCTAAAAACTCACCATAAATTAAATTAACTTTTTTTTAACTATTAAGGAACGGCAATTTTGTTTTTGTGTAGTATTTTTATCCTACCTACTAGTATTAATCAACATAAAAATTTATTGCCTTTAAAATATTAGCAATTGACCATCAACTTAATACGGATGTATATTTACATTCAGGATATCAGTTACCGTCTTGCCATTATTTAGAAGTTTGCAATTCATTAAAAGATGCCTATCACACACTATTTGAATACAAACCCCAAAATTCTTTTGATTTAGTCGTAGTAAATTGGCAGATGCAGTCTTTCGCAGAAAAAAACATTTGCAATGGTGCAGTGCTAGCCAAACAAATAAGGGCTAAGTTGCCCAACACTAAAATAATAATAATGGCGAGGTTCTGGCAAGCGTATCAGCTTAGAGATACAATCAATAGTTGCAAGCCTGATGGAATTTTTGAAAAATGCGACTTGTGTTTTCAAAACATTCCAATTTTTGTCTCGCAAGTCTTGAAAGGTGAAATCATAAGGACACCCACAATACTTGACTATTTGCAAATCATCCATCGCAACGATATAAATTTTGATGAATATGATAGGCAAATTCTATTTTACTTAAGCATCGGTTACCAAACAAAAGATTTAAAACCATTGGTGTATTTGAGTGTAAGCGCCATCAAAAAACGCAAACAAAAAATGAAAGAACATTTTGATATGGGTGGCTGCAGTGATATTGAGTTGATTTCAATTGCAAAAGAAAGTAAGGTGATTTGAAGCACGCAGTTGCATATTATTTTCAAATAAAAGTATTAAAGTACAATAGTGGCTAATGTTTTCTAACCAATTATAAAATTAAACTATTTTTTTTCCATTAAATTTCTCATTAATAAAATTATACAGTAAAAAACCAATTTGTCGGTAAAGGTAAAAAACGGTACTTTTAGTACCACCTACATTTATTTAAAGTTTATAAATTTGACTTGTAAACCTGATTGGTTTAGCTGTTAAAAAAGCATAAATAGGGTCGTAGAAATTAGTTGCAAATAATTTTAAAAACTACCTCAAGGATATTCTTGCAATATTTTAACAGCAGGGCGAAGAAATAACATAACAAGCTATTCCAACTTTCGTCCTTATAGCAACTGTTGTTGAAAATGGGAGAAGCACCGTATATTATGAAAAATTTATTTTTAGGATTACTGATGTTAATAGGAGCTGCAAGTTTTGCAAACACTGAAGACCCAATTAAAAAACTTCCAATTGCGCCAGCGCCTGTTGAATTAGTTCAAAAAAGTGACAAAATAGTTATTAAACAAAAAGTTGCAGATGATGCAATTTATTGTTCGATTAAAGTTAATGGCAACGAAGCTTCTTGTTGGTTATGCGATTGTAATGAACTCGCTAAAACGCTTAAATAAAAGCCAATAGGTATAATTTGTTGTCATGGTAATGTGAATGTTTATCATTGCCTTTAGATTTTTGAACATCTCTAAAAAGAACCTGTTTTAGATTTTAATATGTGATAAAACAACTAAAATCAATGGTTTGGGATTTTATACTGTTTTCAAACAATAGCTTTTTTAGAGATGTTCTTTATAAAAATACGGAATAACAAATACAATTTTAACTAAGTATTAAATATGAAAAAATTAATAATAGGACTTATATTAATAAGCAATATCGCATTAAGCCAAAATAAAGATAAATCGGTGGATATCAAAGTTATTTATGAACACAGTTTTTTTAAAGGGATTTTTAAAAATGAAGTTGAATTATATATCAAAGACAATATTTCGCAATTTTCTTATAATATAGATAAACAAGTAAAAGATAATGGTAATGGCAAATTTACCATGGCCGCTCTCAAATATATTAATAATTATTGAGGTGTACACTTATTTACTTAATATAATGTCTTGATATAAAACATTTTGTGTGTTCATCATTCTGTTTATAAGCAGGTCAAAAATGTTATCCTTGTAAAT
>NZ_JAXCIA010000041.1:0-21926 GCF_035985025.1 Flavobacterium sp. PL11 | reverse complement strand
GAAGAATTAGCTCCAAAAAAAAATGTCTAGTAAATTGTATAGCCAAAAGATCTATACGCATTACTAAACATTTTTACGTTTCGACTACGCTCAACCGGACAAAAAATCAATAGCAATTAAAGTATATTCAAAGATGAAGTGGTGTAAAAATACTTGGAACGTTCCAAAAAGTCCAGAAAAGAATTAGCTCCAAAAAAAAAATGTTTAGCAAATTGTATAGCTAAAAGATCTATACGCATTACTAAACATTTTTACGTTTCGACTACGCTCAACTGGACAAAAAATCAATAGCCAATTAAAGTATATTCAAATATGAAGTGGTGTAAAAATACTTGGAACATTCCAAAAAGACCAGAGAAGAATTAGCTCCAAAAAAAAATGTCTAGTAAATTGTATAGCCAAAAGATCTATACGCATTACTAAACATTTTTATATAACTGTTTTGACTTAAATAATAAGCCAACTTCTATTTATGCTTCGGCAGCAATCAAATTCAAAGCTGAACCTGCTACAAACCAGCCAATTTGTCCTTCATTATAGGTATGATTTGCCATAATTATATCGGAAGTTCCATCAGCATGCACAAACTCTAATGTAAGAGGTTTTGCAGGGGCAAATTCAACTAAATCTAAGAAATTGATAGTGTCATCCTCTTGAATTTTATCATAGTCAGCTTCGTTAGCAAACGTCAGTCCTAACATTCCTTGTTTTTTAAGGTTTGTTTCGTGAATACGAGCAAATGATTTTACTAAAACTGCTTTTACACCAAGGAAACGTGGCTCCATTGCTGCATGCTCACGCGAAGAACCTTCACCATAATTATGATCTCCCACAACTATCGAAGGAATTCCAGCCGCTTTATACGCTCGTGCTACAGCTGGGACTGCATCATAAACGCCCGTCAATTGATTTTTAACTGTATTGGGTTTTTGGTTGAACGCATTGATAGCACCAATCAACATATTATTAGAAATATTGTCTAGATGACCACGGAAACGCAACCATGGACCTGCCATAGAAATATGATCGGTTGTGCATTTTCCAAATGCTTTAATAAGCAATTTGGCGCCTGTAATATTATTTCCATCCCAAGGTAAAAATGGTGCTAATAATTGCAATCTTTCTGAAGTTTCACTTACTGAAACAATGATATGCGAGCCGTCTTCCGCCGGTGCTTGAAAACCTGGGTCTTCAGCATCAAATCCTCTAGGTGGCAATTCATTTCCTGTAGGAGCCTCTAATCTTACTTCTTCACCATTTTCATTAATTAAGGTATCCGTTAATGGATTAAAACTTAAATCACCAGCAATGGCTAGAGCAGTTACTAATTCAGGTGAACCTACGAAAGCCATAGTATTTGGATTTCCATCGGCACGTTTAGAGAAATTACGGTTGAATGAGTGAACAATTGTATTACGCTCCTCTTTCTCAGCTCCTTCTCTATCCCACATTCCAATACACGGTCCGCATGCATTTGCAAATACAGTTGCTCCCATTTTATCAAAAATATCTATAAATCCGTCGCGCTCTATTGTATAACGCACTACCTCTGATCCTGGAGTAATAGTAAACTCTGATTTTATTTTTAAATGTTTGTCAGTAACTTGTTTGGCTATTGAGGCAGCACGAGCAATATCTTCGTAAGATGAATTGGTACATGATCCTATTAAAGCAACTTCAATTTTTAAAGGCCAATTATTTTTTATGGCTTCCTCTTTCATCTTTGAAATAGGCGTAGCTAAATCAGGTGTGAAAGGGCCGTTAAGATGAGGTTCTAATTCATCAAGATTAATTTCTATTACTTGATCAAAATACAATTCAGGATTTGCATATACTTCGTCATCACCTGTTAAATAAGATGCAATTTGATCAGCAGCATCGGCAACATCACCTCTATTAGTAGATCGTAAATAACGTCCCATTGAAGCATCATAACCAAAAGTAGATGTAGTAGCTCCTATCTCAGCACCCATATTACAAATTGTTCCTTTACCGGTACATGACATTGAAGTTGCTCCTTCACCAAAATATTCAACTATTGCTCCTGTTCCGCCTTTTACAGTTAGAATTCCAGCTACTTTCAAGATAACATCTTTTGGCGCTGTCCAACCTGAAAGTTTTCCAGTCAATTTTACGCCAATTAATTTAGGAAATTTTAATTCCCAAGCCATACCTGACATTACATCAACAGCATCAGCTCCACCTACTCCAATAGCGACCATTCCTAAACCACCTGCGTTTACAGTGTGAGAATCAGTACCAATCATCATTCCACCTGGAAAAGCATAGTTTTCAAGAACAACTTGGTGAATAATTCCTGCTCCTGGTTTCCAAAATCCAATTCCATATTTATTAGATACTGAAGAAAGAAATTCAAAAACTTCATTACTTTGGGTTTTGGCTCGAGCTAAGTCAGTTGCTGCATCTACTTTTGCTTGGATCAAGTGATCGCAATGTACGGTTGTAGGAACGGCAACTTTAGATTTGCCAGCATGCATAAATTGCAATAATGCCATTTGTGCAGTAGCATCCTGACACGCTACTCTATCTGGAGCAAAGTCTACATAATCAACACCTCTAGAAAAAGCATGTGATGGCATTCCGTCCCATAAGTGATTGTAGAGAATCTTTTCTGTTAAAGTAAGTGGACGACCAACTATTTCTCGTGCTTTATCAACACGAGTAGTCATGTTGTCATACACTTTTTTAATCATTTCAATATCAAAAGCCATAATGTAGGATTGTTTGTTATTTGTAATGCAAATTTAAGTATTTAAGATGAGATTTAAAAAGATTTTAATAAAAGTCATCTTTAGTGCCATTTACATTGTATTTCAGAATTATTAAGCAATTTATATAAGAAATTAGCAATAATTGCTTTTAAATTTAATACATCAATAATAAATACTCTATCAGGTTTAGAATTGAAACCTTTATTGTAATTTATATAATGCATTTCTTATCTTAAATTTCTATAATTATTAAGATATTATAGCAGTTTAGCAATAATCATTTCCTCCGTTATTCCCTCCGCATCCGCTTTATAATTTTTGATAATACGATGACGTAAAATTCCAGTTGCTACTGCTTTTACATCTTCAATATCAGGTGAAAATTTGCCAGTAAATGCTGCATTAGCTTTGGCTGCTAATATAAGATTTTGTGAAGCTCGAGGACCTGCACCCCAATCTAGATAATTTTTGATAAAGTCATTAGACAGCGAATTGTCAGGTCTGGTTTTACTAACTAACGTAACAGCATATTCAATTACATTATCTGGCACAGGAATTCTGCGTATCAGGTCTTGAAAATCTATAATTTCTTGTGCTGTAAATAAAGGGTTAATTGACTGCTTTATATCCGAAGTAGTTTGTCTTACCACTTGTACTTCCTCTGCAAAACTTGGATATTCTAATTTTATGGCAAACATAAATCGGTCTAATTGGGCTTCAGGTAATGGATACGTTCCTTCTTGCTCAATAGGATTTTGAGTCGCTAACACAAAATAAGGTAACTGTAATTTGTACTTTTGTCCTGCAATAGTAACCGATCTTTCTTGCATCGCTTCTAATAAAGCAGCTTGCGTTTTAGGTGGTGTTCTATTAATTTCATCGGCAAGTACAATGTTAGAAAATATAGGCCCTTTTATAAATTTAAAACTTCGACTTTCGTCTAAAATTTCACTGCCCAAAATATCTGAAGGCATTAAATCTGGTGTAAACTGTATCCTCTTAAAGTTTAGTCCTAATGCTTGGGCAAGCGTATTGACTAACAATGTTTTAGCTAATCCTGGAACTCCTACTAAAAGCGCATGACCTCCTGAAAAAACACAAAGTAATATTTGATCGACAACAGCCTCTTGTCCTACAATTATTTTTGAGATTTCTTTTTTTAGTTCTATTCTTTTTTGAACTAATTTATGTATTGCAGTTACGTCTGACATTTATAACATATTTAAAAATTAAAAAGAGTTAGCTTTATTAAATTATAAAACTAACTCTTTGTACTTATTTAACTAAAATATTTAATCCTTTAAATTTTAGAATTATAAAAATTATTTCTTTAACCAATTATTGGTAAAATCACAATCTCTATATTCCCCTATAATTTTAATATAAGTTTCTTTAATTTTTTCATCAAACCATTTTCCTATGGCGGTGATTTGTTTGCTTTTTAAAGCTAAGTCCTTAATTTTAATATAGTCCTTTCCATAATCAGCTGCATGTTCATCAATTCTATTGGTCACAGTAATTAATTTAAATTTCTTATTTCCTTCTTCACTTTGGTCTAATATAGGATCTGAAATTTGATTTGTTTTTAGATTAGAAACTTGTCCATAAAATGTAGGATCCATTTTAGTCAATTCAAATCTTGTATCTTGAGTTTGAGGGTTTATTAATGCACCACCATTAGCTCTTGTTTCTTTTTCATCTGAAACAGTTCTCGCAGCTTCGGCAAAAGTAATTTCCTTGTCCTCAATTCTTTTTTTAATCAAATTTATTTTCTCTTTAGCTTCCGTCAAAGCTTCCTCAGTGACAACTGGTGATAATAATATGTGTCGTAAATCTACCTCCTGACCTTTTATTTTTTCTATATAAATAATATGGAAACCAAAAGTAGTTTCAAAGGGTGCCGATATTTCACCTTCCGCTAAACTAAATGCAACATCTTTAAACTCTTTTACAAAAGGAGTTTTACGACTCATTTTATAAAAACCACCATTTGCCCTTGAACCAGGATCTTGAGAATATAAAACTGCTTTTGTTGAAAAACTAGAACCTTCTTCTATTTCTTTTTTAAACCCATTCAATCGATCGATCACTTTTTGCTTATCTGCTTGCGAAACTTTAGGCTGTACTATTATTTGAGCTACTTCAAGTTCAACACCAAAGAATGGTAAATCATTTTTAGGAATTGTTTTAAAGTAGTTTCGAACCTCTTCAGGAGTAATTTCTACTGCATCAACTATCTTTTTTTGCATTTCAGAAGTTAATTTTCCTTCTTTTAAAATATCAGAAAAGTAACTTCTAAATTCTTCCTCAGAATCTTTTTTATAATACTGAATTACTTTTTCCATTGACCCAATTTGGCTTACCATATAGTTCAAACGTTCCTCCATCATCCCTTTTACTTCAGAGTCAGTAACTACAATACTGTCTTGAATGGCTTGGTGCGCGTATAATTTATCTTCCAATAACTTACCTAACATTTGGCATCTGGTTATATCCTTAACAGAACCGCCTTGTGCTGAAATCTCCAAAAATGATTTATCAATATCTGAATCTAAAACAATATAATCGCCCACCGTTGCTATAACACCATCAATTTTCAGTTTTCCTGTAAATGGTTTTTTGATAATAGGCTTAGTAGTAATTACAGAATCTTTAATAATTTCTTGTGCGCTTACTACAAAATTTGAAACTATAAAAAGGAAAGATAGAAGTGCAAGTCTGTTATTAATGAACTTCATAGGTATTATATTTAATGGCATAAGTAAATTTTAATATTAATTGAGAACTATCGAGTGCTATTGATTTGATTTAAAAATCCAACCATAAAAAAATGATGGCAAATATACACTTTTAAGAATCATGTTTGAGCAGTATTTATAGAACAATAAAGAGTGACATTATCTTAATTTAAAGCAAACAAAAATAGTAATTCAATTACAGTAAACAAGTTTCCTTACTAGTATTAACAAAATATTATATCTCATTTTTCCTTGAGACTTTATGGGTAAAAATGGATGTTAATAGTAAATAATTACAGTTTTAAATAAGGAAAGTATTAATTAAGAATAAATGTCAAATTATATAACATATAAAAAAGATCATAGCTGCCATTCATTTTACACCTAAAAACACAGTCTAATTAGCATCATTTTTCCAGATACTTATCAAGTTTTTTCACTTGATTTACAGGAATAATTGATTGTGTCATCTCACGCGCGTCGGTACTTACTTACCTGACCTTGATTTTGCAAGAAAAAAAATTATCGTTTAATTGTGTTTTTTCTTTGCACGATTAAAAATTATATTGAGCACTTACATGGCACATGGTTAAGAACAATGACATTATTTTCTTCTAATTACTCAGTAGCAGATTATAGCAGATAATAAAAAACACATATTACTATAAAAATAGTACTATTTATAAGCAGTTATAATTAAGACACAACAATTTTTTAATTAGCATTTATAAATAGTACTTTTGCATCCTATTTATATTATTATGGGGTTTTTAGAAGAAATACAACGCAGACGTACTTTTGGGATAATTTCACATCCTGATGCTGGAAAGACAACATTAACGGAAAAACTCCTTCTTTTTGGTGGGGCAATTCAAGAAGCAGGTGCTGTAAAAAATAATAAAATCAAAAAAGGAGCTACTAGTGACTTTATGGAAATTGAACGTCAAAGAGGGATTTCTGTTTCTACTTCCGTACTGGCATTTAATTACAAAGATATAAAGATAAACATCTTAGATACTCCAGGACATAAGGATTTTGCTGAAGATACTTTTAGAACATTAACCGCTGTAGATAGTGTCATTGTAGTAATTGATGTTGCAAAAGGAGTGGAAGAACAAACAGAAAAATTAGTTGCTGTTTGTAGAATGCGTAAAATTCCAATTATTGTTTTTATCAATAAATTAGACCGAGAAGGAAAAGATGCTTTTGACTTAATGGATGAGGTAGAGCAAAAATTAGGTTTAAGAGTAACTCCTTTGAGTTTTCCTATAGGAATGGGTTATGATTTTCAAGGAATTTACAATCTTTGGGAACAAAATATTAATTTGTTTAGCGGCGATAACAGAAAAAACATTGAAGATACAATTGCATTTTCTGATGTTAAAAGTCCTGAATTAGAAAAAATAATTGGTCAGAAACCCGCTGATACTTTACGTGGCGAATTAGAATTAATTGATGAAGTGTATCCTAAATTTGATCGTCAAGAATATTTAGATGGAAAACTACAGCCTGTATTTTTTGGTTCAGCCTTAAATAATTTTGGAGTTAGAGAGCTTTTAGATTGTTTTATTCAAATAGCGCCTTCTCCAAGACCTAAGGAATCAGAAACGCGATTAGTTGATCCTAGAGAGGAAAAAATGACTGGTTTTGTTTTTAAAATCCATGCTAATATGGATCCAAAACACAGAGACCGTTTAGCCTTTATAAAAATTGTATCTGGAACTTTCGAGAGAAACAAACCTTACTATCACGTTCGTCAAAAAAAGAATTTAAAATTTTCTAGTCCAAATGCTTTTTTTGCTGAGAAAAAAGAAATAGTTGATATTTCATATCCAGGAGATATTGTAGGACTGCATGATACTGGAAATTTCAAAATTGGGGATACTCTTACTGAAAGTGAGTTGATGAGTTTTAAGGGAATTCCAAGCTTCTCGCCAGAACATTTTCGTTATATCAACAATGCCGATCCTATGAAAGCCAAACAATTGGAGAAAGGAATCGATCAATTGATGGATGAAGGAGTAGCGCAACTGTTTACACTTGAAATGAACAACAGAAAGATTATAGGAACTGTAGGAGCGCTTCAATATGAAGTAATTCAATATCGTTTAGAGCATGAATATGGCGCAAAATGTACTTATGAAAATTTTCCTGTGCATAAAGCGTGTTGGGTAAAACCGAGCGATCCTAAAAGTGAAGAATTCAAAGAATTTAGAAGAATAAAACAGAAGTTCTTGGCTCATGATAAATATGGACAGCTTGTGTTTCTAGCTGATTCAGATTTTACAATTCAAATGACTCAAAATAAATATCCTAATGTGAAGTTATTTTTTACGTCAGAATTCGAGTAAGACAATTTTAACTTTAGACATAAAAAAACGCTAATCTAACAAGGTAGCGTTTTTTTTTTGCATTATAGTTCATAAAAAATTCGTCAATTTCAATTTATTAGAAAAGAACAGTCAATAAAAAAAAACGCTCACCTAAGCGAACGTTTTTATATTAAGCTTGTCCCGCAGGACCAAAATTAAGCGGTATTGCTGTTTGTTCCGTATCTTTTATTTCACCATGAGCGATTTCAAAACGATGGATGTTTTCACCAATTGCTTTCAATAATCTTTTAGCATGTTGTGGGGTCAAAACAATCCTTGACTTTACTTTTGCTTTTGGAATTCCAGGCATAATACTAACAAAATCTAAAACAAACTCCGATGAAGAGTGATTTATGATAGCTAAATTAGAATAAATTCCTTCAGCCGTTTTTTCGTCTAGTTCTATGTTGATTTGCTCTTGTTGTTGATCTTTCATATTTTTAGTTCTTAGTGGTTAGTAAATAGTCATTAGCAACTAAACAATAGCAAAAAGTGATTAGCCAAAAGACTAATCACTAATTACTGTGGACTAATTAATAAATATACTCTTCTTTACTAGCCATCATATCATTGTAATCTTCCTTAGATCCTACAATGGTATTGTCATATTCTCTCATACCTGTTCCGGCAGGGATTCTATGTCCTACAATTACATTCTCTTTCAATCCTTCTAAATAATCAATTTTACCTGCAACTGCAGCTTCATTTAACACTTTAGTAGTTTCTTGGAACGATGCAGCAGAAATAAATGATTTCGTTTGCAATGATGCTCTAGTAATACCTTGTAAAACTGGTGTTGCAGTAGCCGTAATAACATCACGAGCCACAACAAGATTTTTATCATTACGTTTCAGTAAAGAGTTTTCGTCACGCAACTCACGAGGCGTAATAATTTGTCCTTCCTTAAGTGCACCTGAATCTCCAGCATCTTCAACTACTTTCATACCATATAATTTATCATTTTGAACGATAAAATCTTTTGTATGAATCAATTGATCTTCTAAGAATAAAGTATCACCTGGATCTTGAACTCTTACTTTACGCATCATTTGACGTATTACTACTTCAAAGTGCTTATCATTAATTTTTACTCCTTGTAAACGGTAAACTTCTTGAATTTCATTAACCAAGTACTGTTGAACAGCTGCTGGTCCTTGAATTCTTAAAATATCATCAGGAGTAATTGCTCCATCAGATAAAGGAACACCTGCTCTTACAAAGTCATTCTCTTGAACAAGAATTTGACTTGATAGTTTAACCAAATATTTTCTAATATCCCCGAATTTAGATTCGATTATAACTTCACGGTTACCTCTTTTGATTTTTCCAAAAGAAACCACTCCATCAATTTCAGAAACTACAGCTGGGTTAGAAGGATTACGAGCTTCTAACAACTCTGTAATTCTAGGTAAACCTCCTGTAATATCTCCTGATTTAGAAGAGCGACGAGGAATTTTAACCAATACTTTACCTGCTTTAATTTTCTCACCGTTGTCAACCATCAAGTGGGCTCCAACAGGTAAGTTATAAGAACGAATCAATTCGCCATCTTTACCGTAAACCAGTAAAGTTGGAATTAATTTACTAGCTCTAGATTCAGAAATTACTTTTTCTTGGAAACCTGTTTGCTCATCAATTTCAACCATGAACGATTGACCTTGCTCTAAATCTTCGTAAGCAATTTTACCAGTAAATTCAGAAACGATAACTCCGTTGTATGGATCCCATTTACAAATAACTTCTCCTTTATCTACAGATTGACCATCTTTTACAAAGATGCTAGAACCGTAAGGAATGTTATGTGTGTTTAAAAGAATTCCAGTTTTCTCATCCACTAATTTTAGTTCAGTAGAACGAGAGACAACAATATCAACTGAATTACCTTCGCTATCTTCACCCTTAACTGTTTTTAAATCTTCAATTTCTAACTTACCTTTAAATTTGGTGACAATGCTAGATTCTTCAGAAATACCACCCGCAACCCCACCAACGTGGAAAGTACGAAGTGTTAATTGTGTTCCTGGCTCTCCAATAGATTGAGCTGCAATTACACCAACAGCCTCACCTCTTTGAGTCATTTTACCTGTAGCTAAGTTTCTACCGTAACATTTAGCACAAATACCTTTTGGAGCTTCACAAACAAGGGGAGAACGAACTTCCACTTTGTCAATAGGAGAAGCTTCAATTAATTTCATAATTGCTTCAGTAATTTGCATTCCTGACTCAACTAAAACCTCATTTGTAAGAGGATTAACAACATCTTGCAATGCAACACGTCCTAATATTCTTTCTCCTAAACTTTCAACAATTTCTTCATTCTTTTTCAAAGCAGAAACTTCTACTCCTCTAAGTGTACCACAATCTTCAATGTTTACAATAACATCTTGAGATACATCATGCAATCTTCTTGTTAAGTATCCTGCATCGGCAGTTTTCAACGCCGTATCAGCAAGACCTTTACGTGCACCGTGAGTAGAAATAAAGTACTCAAGGATTGATAGCCCTTCTTTAAAGTTAGAAAGAATAGGGTTTTCAATAATTTCACCACCACCAGCAGTAGATTTTTTTGGCTTAGCCATCAAACCACGCATACCAGTTAACTGACGAATTTGTTCTTTAGATCCCCTTGCTCCAGAGTCAAGCATCATATACACTGAGTTAAAACCTTGTTGGTCTTCTCTGATGTTTTTCATTGCTAATTCTGTCAATTGAGCATTTGCAGAAGTCCATACATCAATAACTTGGTTATAACGCTCGTTATTAGTAATAAGACCCATGTTATAGTTAGCAGAAATACCTTGAACTTGCTCTCTTGCATCAGAGATTAATTTCGGTTTTTGATCCGGAATTCTAATGTCACCAAGTGAGAATGATAAACCACCTTTAAAGGCAAATTTATAACCCATATCTTTCATGTTATCCAAGAAAGCCGCCGTTGTAGGTACATCAGTAGAACTTAATACGTGACCAATAATGTCTCTAAGGTTTTTCTTAGTCAATACATCATTGATATATCCAGCTGCTTCTGGCACTACTTCATTAAATAGTACACGTCCCGCAGTTGTTTGAATAATTTTGTAAACTAACTCACCCGCTTCGTTAAAATCTTTTGCTCTAATCTTTACAGAAGCATTCAATTCTAATCTGCCTTCATTCAAAGCAATATTTACCTCTTCAGCAGAATAAAATGTAATTCCTTCTCCTAAAATTTTAAGTTCTGGAGTTGACAAACGCTCTTTGGTCATATAATAAAGACCAAGCACCATGTCTTGAGAAGGTACTGTAATTGGAGCACCATTTGCAGGATTCAGAATATTATGAGAACCCAACATCAATAGTTGCGCTTCTAATATAGCTTCTGGACCTAGTGGTAAGTGAACTGCCATTTGATCCCCATCAAAATCGGCATTAAATGCAGTACAAACTAAAGGATGCAATTGAATCGCTTTACCTTCAATTAATTTTGGTTGGAATGCTTGAATACCTAATCTGTGCAATGTAGGAGCACGGTTTAGTAATATTGGGTGACCTTTAATTACATTTTCAAGGATATCCCAAACTACTGGCTCTTTCTTATCTATTATTTTTTTAGCTGATTTAACCGTTTTTACAATTCCTCTTTCAATCAATTTACGGATAACAAAAGGCTTGTATAACTCTGCTGCCATATCTTTAGGGATACCACACTCAGATAATTTTAATTCAGGTCCAACAACAATTACCGAACGAGCAGAATAATCCACACGTTTTCCAAGTAAGTTTTGACGGAAACGACCTTGTTTTCCTTTAAGGGAATCCGAAAGTGATTTTAAAGGACGGTTTGATTCTGTTTTTACTGCAGATGCTTTACGCGTATTATCGAAAAGTGAATCTACCGATTCCTGCAACATACGTTTCTCGTTTCTTAAAATAACTTCTGGAGCTTTGATCTCCATTAATCTTTTCAAACGGTTGTTACGTATAATGACACGACGGTATAAATCATTTAAATCTGAAGTAGCAAAACGACCTCCATCAAGTGGCACAAGCGGACGTAATTCTGGTGGAATAACTGGAACCACTTTCATAATCATCCATTCAGGACGATTCTCACGGTTTAAGTTAGACTCACGGAATGATTCCACTACTTGTAATCTTTTTAAAGCTTCCGTTTTACGTTGTTTAGACGTTTCATTATTTGCATTATGTCTTAATTGGTAAGACAACTGATCTAAATCAATTCTAGCTAATAAATCCATTATACACTCTGCTCCCATTTTGGCAACAAATTTATTTGGATCAAAATCATCTAAATATTGATTGTCTGCAGGAAGTGTATCCAGAATGTTCAAGTATTCTTCTTCTGTCAGGAAGTCTAATCTTTGTACTGATTCACCTTCTGCATTTTTAGCAATACCTGCTTGGATTACTACGTATCTTTCGTAGTAGATAATCATATCTAATTTCTTAGATGGAAGTCCAAGGATATAACCAATTTTATTAGGAAGAGAACGGAAATACCAGATATGAGCAATTGGCACAACAAGATTGATGTGTCCTACTCTATCTCTACGTACTTTTTTCTCGGTAACTTCAACACCACAACGGTCACAGATAATCCCTTTGTAACGTATTCTTTTATATTTTCCACAAGCACATTCAAAATCTTTTACTGGTCCAAATATACGCTCACAGAAAAGACCATCACGCTCAGGCTTATGAGTTCTATAGTTGATAGTTTCTGGCTTTAAAACCTCTCCTCTTGACTCTTTCAAGATAGATTCTGGCGAAGCTAATCCTATCGAAATTTTGCTGAATCTTTTAACAGGATTCTTATCTTTATTATTATTTCTATTATTGATCATAGTTTTTACTATTGATTTATTTGCAATTAAAAAATTGATTTTTATTATAGTCGAAAGTTTGAAAGCCGAAAGCTGAAAGTCACGTAGGACTTTAAACTTTATGACGTTTGACTTTAAGACTATTAAAACACCTCGAGTTACTTCTCTAAACTTCAAACTGATTATGAAGCGCTAGTTATAAAAATTTGATTTCTATAAAAAATCGGAACGGTTTACGGGTATAAATCCTAAAAACTTGTAAATACCACGTAAAGACGCGATTAATCGCGTCTTTACAGTGATACTAAATATTATTCTTCTAAACGAATGTCTAATCCTAAACCTTTCAATTCATGCATCAATACATTGAATGATTCTGGCAATCCTGGCTCTGGCATAGACTCTCCCTTAACGATTGCTTCGTAAGTTTTAGCTCTACCAATCACATCATCAGATTTAACAGTCAAGATTTCACGTAAAGTACTTGATGCTCCATAAGCTTCAAGTGCCCAAACCTCCATCTCTCCAAAACGCTGACCTCCAAATTGTGCTTTACCTCCAAGTGGTTGTTGGGTTATTAAAGAGTACGGTCCGATAGAACGGGCGTGCATCTTATCATCAACCATGTGACCCAATTTCAACATATAGATAACTCCAACTGTTGCTGCTTGGTGGAAACGTTCTCCAGTACCACCATCGTATAGGTAAGTATGTCCAAAACGTGGTATTCCAGCTTCGTCAGTCAATTCATTGATTTGGTCTAAAGATGCACCATCAAAAATAGGAGTAGCAAATTTTCTACCCAAGTTCTGTCCAGCCCAACCCAATACCGTTTCATAAATTTGACCAATGTTCATACGTGAAGGTACACCTAATGGGTTCAACACAATATCAACAGGAGTTCCATCTTCTAAGAAAGGCATATCTTCATGACGAACGATACGAGCAACAATACCTTTGTTACCGTGACGTCCTGCCATTTTATCCCCAACTTTTAACTTACGTTTTTTAGCAATATATACTTTAGCTAATTTCAAAATTCCAGCTGGTAATTCATCACCAACTGTAATTGTGAATTTCTCCCTACGTAATGCACCTTGTAAATCGTTCAATTTAATTTTATAGTTATGAATTAAATCATTTACCATTTTATTAGTTGCATCATCAGCAACCCATTGACCTTTACTTAGGTGAGCAAAATCTTCAACAGCATAAAGCATTTTTTGAGTATATTTTTTACCTTTCGGTAAAACTTCTTCACCCAAATCATTCATTACACCTTGAGATGTTTTTCCGTTGACGATTACGAAAAGTTTCTCTACTAATTTGTCTTTTAATTCAACAAATTTCGTTTCAAACTCCATTTCTAAAGCACCTAAAGCATCTTTATCTTGCGTACGTTTACGTTTATCTTTTACTGCTCTTGCAAACAATTTTTTGTCTAAAACAACACCATGTAAAGAAGGAGACGCTTTTAATGAAGCATCTTTTACATCACCTGCTTTATCACCAAAGATTGCACGAAGCAATTTCTCTTCAGGAGTAGGATCAGATTCTCCTTTTGGAGTAATTTTTCCGATAAGAATATCGCCTGGTTTAACCTCGGCTCCAATTCTAATCATACCATTTTCATCTAAATCTTTAGTAGCTTCTTCAGAAACGTTCGGTATATCGTTCGTTAATTCTTCGTTACCTAATTTAGTATCTCTTACTTCTAATGAATAATCATCCACGTGAATAGAAGTAAAAATATCATCACGAACTACTTTCTCAGAAATTACAATAGCATCCTCAAAGTTGTATCCTTTCCATGGCATAAACGCCACTTTTAAGTTACGACCTAAAGCTAATTCACCATTTTGAGTAGCATAACCCTCAGATAAAACTTGACCAGGAACCACTCTATCCCCTTTTCTTACGATAGGTTTTAAGTTGATACTTGTACCTTGGTTGGTTTTTCTAAATTTGATTAAATTATAAGTCTTTTCATCAGATTCAAAACTCACCATTCTTTCTTCCTCAGTACGATCGTATTTGATAGTAATGATATTAGCATCTACATATTCAATAACTCCATCTCCTTCAGCATTTATCAATACTCTAGAATCAGAAGCAACTTGACGCTCTAAACCGGTTCCAACAATTGGAGCTTCAGGACGAATTAATGGTACGGCCTGACGCATCATGTTAGATCCCATCAAGGCTCTATTCGCATCATCATGTTCCAAGAAAGGAATTAATGAAGCAGAAATAGAAGCAATTTGGTTTGGAGCAACATCAGTATAATCAACTCTTGTAGGCTCAATTACCGGGAAATCACCTTCTTGACGTGCAATTACATCTTCCGAAGTAATTTTTCCAACGCCATCCATTTGGATATTGGCTTGAGCAATCATCATTCCTTCTTCCTCTTCCGCACTTAAGTAAACAGGCGTAGACACTAAATCTACAACTCCATTAGTTACTTTACGATACGGTGTTTCAATGAAACCCATTCCGTTTACTTTGGCATAAACACCAAGAGATGAAATCAAACCAATATTTGGTCCCTCTGGAGTTTCAATTGGACATAAACGTCCGTAATGCGTATAGTGAACGTCACGAACCTCAAATCCAGCTCTTTCTCTAGAAAGTCCACCTGGTCCAAGTGCGGATAATCTTCTCTTGTGCGTAATCTCAGCAAGTGGATTGGTTTGATCCATAAACTGTGACAATTGGTTTGTACCAAAGAAAGAGTTGATCACAGATGATAATGTTTTAGCATTAATCAAATCTATTGGTGTAAACACCTCGTTATCTCTTACGTTCATTCTCTCACGAATAGTTCTAGCCATACGCGCTAGACCTACACCAAATTGCTGTGACAACTGTTCTCCAACCGTTCTTACACGACGGTTTGATAAGTGATCAATGTCATCAATCTCTGCTTTAGAGTTGATTAATTCAATCAAATATTTTACTATAGTTATGATATCTTCTTTGGTCAAGACTTGCTTTTCCATTGGAGTATCTAAACCTAATTTTTTATTTATTCTGTAACGACCAACTTCACCTAAGTTATAACGTTGATCAGAAAAGAATAATTTATCTATAATACCACGAGCAGTTTCTTCATCAGGCGGTTCTGCGTTACGCAATTGTCTGTAAATATGCTCAACAGCTTCTTTTTCAGAGTTTGTTGGATCTTTTTGTAACGTATTATGAATGATCGCATAATCACCTTGATTAGCATCTTCCTTATGCAACAAAATAGATTTAACGTTAGAATCAATGATTTCTTCCACATTATCTTTGTCGATAATAGTATCTCTATCAAGGATTATTTCGTTACGTTCGATAGAAACTACTTCACCAGTATCTTCATCTACGAAATCTTCATGCCATGTATTCAACACACGAGCAGCTAATTTTCTACCGATATATTTTTTAAGACCTGTTTTAGACACTTTGATTTCCTCAGCAAGGTCAAAAATTTCAAGGATATCCTTATCTCTTTCGAAACCGATTGCACGGAATAAAGTAGTTACAGGTAGTTTTTTCTTTCTGTCAATATAAGCATACATTACGCTGTTTATATCTGTAGAAAATTCTATCCAAGAACCTTTAAAAGGAATTACACGGGCAGAATACAATTTAGTTCCATTAGCATGGAATGATTGTCCAAAGAAAACACCTGGAGATCGATGCAATTGAGACACAACCACACGCTCAGCACCATTGATAACAAAAGTACCACTTGGCGTCATATAAGGTATAGTTCCAAGATATACATCTTGAACGATAGTTTCAAAATCCTCATGCTCAGGATCTGTACAATATAGTTTTAACCTAGCTTTTAAAGGCACACTATAAGTAAGACCTCTTTCAATACATTCTTGAATGGTGTAACGCGGTGGATCTACAAAATAGTCAAGGAATTCCAGTACAAAATTATTTCTAGTATCTGTAATTGGAAAGTTTTCCATGAAGGTATTGTATAGCCCTTCGTCGCCTCTCTCGTCAGATTTAGTTTCTAATTGAAAAAAATCTTTAAACGATTTAACCTGAACATCTAGAAAATCTGGATATTGAGGTATGTTTTTAGTAGAGGCAAAATTTAATCTTTCAGTCTGATTTGTGATCATCAATGGAGAAATTTTGATTAAAAAAAGTAGTTTTTGTGCAAAAACACTGTTTAATTTATAAAACAATCTATACTTTTTTTTTATAATCAATACATCTTTAAAAATATTTTAAGAGCGACTCTTTCCATATTTTCTTTCATCGTATTGATTTAAAAACCTGTTGTATTTATGCTATTTTATAATAAAACTTAAAATAATTTTATTATACGAAAAATGGTTTAGGCCTTAGACATACATCTAAGACCTAAACCTAATTCTAAAAAGAGAGGTAAACTATTTAAGTTCAACCTCAGCTCCTGCTTCTTCTAAAGATTTTTTAAGACCTTCAGCTTCTTCTCTAGTAACACCTTCTTTTACGTTACTTGGAGCGCTATCTACTACATCTTTAGCTTCTTTCAAACCTAAACCTGTAAGTTCTTTAACTAATTTTACTACAGCTAATTTAGAAGAACCTGCTGCCTTCAATACCACTGTAAATTCTGTTTGAACTTCTTCAGCAGCAGCTTCACCACCACCTGAAACTACAGCAGCTGCAGCAGCTGGCTCAATTCCGTACTCGTCTTTCAATATTGTTGCTAATTCGTTAACTTCTTTTACAGTAAGGTTAACCAATTGTTCTGCGAATTGTTTCAAATCTGCCATTTTTGTTATCGTTTTAAAATGATTTGTAAAAATATAATTTATTTATTGTGCGCTTTTTATATAATAAAAACAAAGTTACACTCTATTCTTATTATGCTTCTACTTCCTCTGAAGCCTCTTCGCTTTTAGCGAATTGGTTTTGAAGAGCAGAGATAACTCTTTGAGCTGGTGATTGAAGCAACCCAATGATTTCACCAATTAGCTCTTCTTTAGATTTGATCGTCGCTAATGCATCTAATTGATCATCTCCAATATAGATTTCAGAATTAATATAAGCTCCTTTTAAAATTGGGGTAGCTGATTTTTTTCTGAAGTCTTTAATTATTTTTCCAGGTGCATTTGCAACATCTGAAATAAAGATAGCGCTGTTACCAGATAATACTGATGGTAAATCACCATAGTCATTAGCAGAAACTTCCATCGCCTTAGCAAGCAACGTATTTTTTACTACCTCTAATTTAACACCTGCTTTATAACAAGCTCTTCTCAAGTTTGAAGTAGCTACTGCATTCATTCCAGAAATATCAGATACATAAATAATATTTGTACCAGCTAACTGTGCAGTTAAATCTTCAATCGCGATTGATTTTTCTTCTCTAGTCATACTAAAAATTTTTAACTACCAATTATACTGCCTTAGGATCCAATGCAATTGCTGGACTCATTGTGCTAGTTAGGTAAATACTTTTGATGTAAGTTCCTTTAGCCGCAGTTGGTTTAAGTTTGATTAATGTTTGAATAATTTCATGAGCATTTTCAACAATTTGTTCAGCTCCAAAAGAAACTTTACCAATTCCTGCATGCACTATACCAGTTTTATCAACTTTAAAGTCAATTTTACCAGCTTTTACCTCTTGAACAGCTTTTGCAACATCCATAGTTACAGTACCTGTTTTAGGGTTAGGCATTAAACCTCTTGGTCCTAAGATACGACCTAATGGACCTAATTTACCCATAACAGAAGGCATAGTGATAATTACATCAACATCTGTCCAACCATCTTTTATTTTTTGTAAATACTCGTCAAGACCTACATAGTCTGCACCAGCTGCCAAAGCTTCCGCCTCTTTATCTGGAGTTACTAATGCTAATACTTTAACATCTTTACCTGTACCATGAGGTAATGTTACCACACCTCTCACCATTTGATTCGCTTTTCTTGGATCTACACCCAAACGTACCGCGATATCAACAGACTCATCAAATTTTGCAGAAGCAACCACTTTTATAAGTGCCGCAGCATCTTTTAAAGAGTATAGTTTATTCTTTTCAATTTTTGAAGCAGCCTCTTTTTGCTTTTTTGTCAATTTTGCCATGTCTTTCTCTTAATTAAAAAGGAGCTTCTCCTGATACAGTTATACCCATAGATCTAGCTGTTCCAGCGATCATGCTCATAGCAGATTCGATTGTAAACGCATTTAAATCTACCATTTTATCTTCGGCAATCGCCTTGATAGTATCCCAAGTAACACTAGCTACTTTTTTACGATTTGGCTCACCAGATCCGGACTTTAGCTTTGCAGCTTCCATTAACTGGACTGCCGCTGGAGGAGTTTTAACAACAAATTCAAATGATTTGTCTTTATACACAGTGATTTGTACTGGGCATATTTTGCCGGCTTTATCTTGAGTTCTAGCATTAAATTGCTTACAAAACTCCATGATATTTACACCAGCAGCTCCTAAAGCAGGTCCAACCGGTGGCGACGGGTTCGCAGCACCTCCCTTAACTTGTAGTTTAACTACCTTACTAATTTCTTTAGCCATTTTTTAAAAATTTAACACCGCAATCATTGGAAGCGACTGCAATGGATATTATAGTTGTAACAAAAATTATACTTTTTCAACTTGCATAAAACTCAATTCTAATGGAGTTTTTCTTCCGAAAATCTTAACCATTACTTCTAGTTTACGCTTTTCATCATTTATTTTTTCAACAGTTCCATTGAAACCGTTAAAAGGGCCATCAACAACTTTAATCGTTTCTCCAATATTAAAAGGAATTGCACGAGTATCAGTATTAACAGCTAATTCATCTACCTTACCAAGCATTCTATTTACTTCAGATATTCTTAAGGGAACAGGCTCACCACCTTTAATTTCACCTAAGAAACCAATAACACTGGTAATAGATTTAATAATATGGGGAATTTCACCAACGAGATTTGCCTCAATCATAACATAGCCAGGAAAATAAACTTTTTCTTTAGTTATTTTTTTCCCTTCTTTTACAGTAACGACTTTTTCAGTAGGCACTAAAACTTGAGAAACATAATCAGTCATTTCTAATCTTGCGATTTCAGTTTCGATATATGCTTTCACTTTATTCTCTTGTCCGCTTACCGCTCTAACGACGTACCATTTTTTAATATTATTATCTGTCATAACACAAAATTTAAGCTTTTATCCAGTTAAAAAATCCAGCTAAAGCTTTTGCAAATACCTCATCAACGCCCCAAGTTGCCAAGGCGAATAATATAGAAAAGACAGCAACAACAATCGTTAGACGTTGCACCTCAGGCCATTCTGGCCAAGATACATTTGATTTTAATTCCTCAAATGCTTCCGATATATAATTTACAACTTTTGTCATTATGATTTATTTTTTGCACGGGCGGAGGGATTCGAACCCCCATCAACGGTTTTGGAGACCGCTATTCTACCCTTGAACTACGCCCGTATGTAAAGCCAGTTTTATTTCAATTAAGAAAAAAAACTGGCTTTGTATTATTTAGGAAATTATCCTACAATCTCAGTTACTTGACCAGCACCTACTGTTCTACCACCTTCACGGATTGCAAAACGTAAACCAACACTCATTGCAATTGGGCTTAATAAAGCTACATTGATTGTTAAGTTGTCTCCTGGCATTACCATTTCTACTCCTTCTGGCAAAGTAATAACTCCTGTTACGTCAGTAGTACGTACGTAAAACTGTGGACGGTAGTTATTATGGAATGGTGTGTGACGACCACCCTCTTCTTTTTTCAAGATATAAACCTCAGCTTTAAAAGTAGCGTGTGGTTTTACTGATCCTGGCTTAATGATAACCATTCCTCTTTTGATAGATTCTTTATCAACACCTCTTAACAATAAACCTACGTTATCTCCTGCTTCACCTCTATCAAGGATTTTACGGAACATCTCAACTCCTGTAATAGTAGAAGTTAATTTTTCAGCTCCCATTCCAATGATTTCAACAGCATCACCTGTATTAGCAATACCAGTTTCGATACGACCTGTAGCAACAGTTCCACGACCAGTAATTGTAAATACATCCTCAACTGGCATCAAGAAAGGTTTTGCAGTATCGCGGATTGGCTCTTCAATCCACATATCAACAGCAGCCATTAATTCAATAATTTTTGGTACCCAAGCTGGATCACTATTCAATCCTCCAAGAGCTGACCCTTGAATAACTGGACAGTTGTCACCATCATATTCATAAAAAGACAATAAGTCTCTAATTTCCATTTCAACAAGTTCTAATAATTCCTCGTCATCAACCATATCCACCTTGTTCATGAATACAACCATTCTAGGAATACCAACCTGACGACCTAAAAGGATATGCTCACGTGTTTGTGGCATAGGCCCATCAGTTGCAGCTACTACAAGAATAGCACCATCCATTTGTGCAGCACCAGTAACCATGTTTTTTACATAATCCGCGTGACCTGGACAGTCAACGTGAGCGTAATGACGATTAGCTGTTTCATACTCAACGTGAGATGTATTAATTGTAATACCTCTTTCTTTTTCTTCAGGAGCATTATCAATTTGATCAAATGATTTTGCTTGACAGTAACCAGCATCAGATAATACTTTAGTTATCGCTGCAGTTAGTGTAGTTTTTCCGTGATCCACGTGCCCAATAGTACCAATGTTTAAGTGGGGCTTGCTACGGTTAAAGGTTTCTTTTGCCATTTTACTTAATTTTTAATCTTGTTATATATTAATTTTTATTACCTACTTATTTGAGCCAACTACGGGAATTGAACCCGTGACCTCTTCCTTACCAAGGAAGCACTCTACCTCTGAGCTAAGTCGGCAGGTAAAGTTTTTTTTGTTTCAGGTTTTGTGTTCCAAGTTGCTAGCAAAACTTGAAACCTGAAACTTTTAAACTTTTTTCGTGGGGAGAGCAGGATTCGAACCTGCGAAGTTTACACAGCAGATTTACAGTCTGCCCTCGTTGGCCGCTTGAGTATCTCCCCATTTTTTTAAAATTTCAATAAATCAAAAAACAAATTCCAAATCGCATTTACTTTTCTTGAGCTGGCGGAGGGACTTCCCTCGACTTTGCTCGGGATAAACTTCTCGTCCTTTCGGATTTAAAGAAGAAGATCATTTGCGACACCATTTCCTTTTCTTGAGCCGGCGGAGGGACTTCCCTCGACTTCGCTCGGGATAAACTTCTCGTCCTTTCGGATTTAAAGAAGAAGATCATTTGCGACACCATTTCCTTTTCTTGAGCCGGCGGAGGGACTTCCCTCGA
>NZ_JAXCIA010000040.1:0-23922 GCF_035985025.1 Flavobacterium sp. PL11 | reverse complement strand
CCGAGAAAAAGATTTGGTTTTAAAACACCAAACCAAGTATATTTACATAAATTGATAAATCAGCAAAAAGTTGCATTTATGACTTGAATCCGCCTAGAAATAAAAGACAAATTTTTTTCATGTGCCCTTAAATTCGAATATGATTTTTTTAGAAACAGCTATTATCTAGATCTTGTTTTCGATTATGGCGGCGTACTATTCCATAATAGTTCTACTAAAAATAAACAAGTTCAAATAGATACAGATAACGAAATACATGTTGTGCAATTTCAAAGAAATACAAATCAAGAGTTATTGTTTGTAAATAAAGTAAAAGCATTAGGTTTAGTTAAAACAGAGACTAATCTATTCAAACTGCAGTTACCAAATGATCCAAACAATCCATTTGAGGCAGTTGAATATATTACAGAGCATCATGCTGATTTCATAGAAAACGGATTTAGTTTAGATTTGCTATCGATTGATGGTAAAAAAATGCAAACGAAAACCGCTATTATGTCGGTCTTAAATGAGGAAAAAACAGATTGGTTTGATTTAAAAATCATTATTTCATGTGGCCAATTCGAAATTAATTTTACTGAAATCATCCCTAATTTAAAACAACGTAATCGTTTATTTCAGCTCCCAGATCATTCCTTTTTTTTGATTCCAATTGAATGGATGTCTAAATATGAATCGCTTTTGAAATTTTCTACAATAAAAGGAAATCAAATTTTACTACCCAAAATCAATTATACGCTTTTAGAAAACTTAACAGACAATAATGAAACTGTAATACAACAAGAAACTATTCCTTATCAGTCGTCTCCTCTACTAAAAGCAACATTACGGCCCTATCAAGAAGAAGGAGTAAAATGGCTTTTAAAAAACTATCAAAATGGTATGGGTTCTTGTTTAGCGGATGATATGGGATTGGGAAAAACGATTCAAACTCTGGCGATGTTAGTGGCTGTTCAGCAACAATTGCAGTTTTTAAATTCAGCTGAGGAAATAGCAATCGACTTGTTTGGTGAGCCTTTGCCTGTATCTCAGGAAAAAATGAGGGTCCTCATTGTACTACCTTCATCATTAGTTTTCAACTGGTATAATGAATCTAAAAAGTTTACACCTCATTTTAGTTGTATTCAATACGTGGGAAACGAGCGAAAGTTGATCGCTAAAAAATTACATCGCTATGACTTAGTCTTTACTAGCTACTCGATTATCAGCCGAGATATAGCACTATTTGAGAAGCACAATTTTAGATTTTTAATTTTGGACGAAAGTCAAAATATTAAGAATAGAAAATCAGAAACATTCAAAGCTATAAACAGGATTAATGCCAGCAATAAAATTTCTATAAGTGGTACGCCTATTGAAAATTCTTTAAGTGATTTGTGGTCCCAAATGGAATTTGTCAATCCTAATGTATTGGGCACTTATCGTTTTTTTGAAACTAATTTTAAGATCCCGATCGAAAAAAATAAGGATCAAGATTGTTTATTAGCGTTACGAAAAATCATTCAGCCTTTTATACTTCGTCGCACTAAAGAAGAGGTGCTTGATGACTTACCTGAAATGGTCGAACAGATTTATTATTGTGACATGGAGCCAGAGCAAGAAAAATTATATGAGCTAGAAAAGTCTAAAGCAAGAAACTTGCTATTAAAAATAAATTCACCATTGGACAAACTATCAACCATCAATACCTTAATGCGATTACGACAGTTGAGCAATCACCCAAAAATGGTTGATAAAACGTCAGAAATTGATTCGGGGAAATATCTTGCTGTCACTTCTTATTTAAAGACTTTAGTAGAAGCAAATCAAAAAACCATTATTTTTAGCTCGTTTGTGACCAATTTAGCTTTTTATAAAACGTGGTGTAATGATAACCAAATTGAATACTGTGAACTGATAGGTTCAACATCACAAGAAAAAAGAGAAGTGGAAGTAAATCGCTTTCAAGAGCAGGAAAAGCCTTTATTGTTTTTTATTTCATTAAAAGCTGGTGGCGTAGGATTAAACATTACTCGGGCATCACAGGTATTATTTTTAGATCCATGGTGGAATCCATTTTCGGAAAAACAAGGAATTGGAAGAGCGCATCGAATAGGACAACTCAATAAAGTAAATGTAGTGCGATTTATCTCAAGAAACACCGTAGAAGAGAAGATCATTAATTTGCAAAAAAGAAAGAAATTTCTATCTGATTCTCTTTTGGAGGCCGATTATTTAGATTCAGAAATTATTGAAAACATAAACTACTTATTAGAGTAATTTTACAGTTATTTTATTTAATTACCTAAACAGTACTGATTAATAAAATCTACACAACTTTGTAATCTTTAATATATTGTGTAATTACAGTGTAGAATTTCTGCATTCATAAATAGATGTAAATAGGTATTGATATAGAATATCATTTATTTGTATCTTTACTTTCAAAAATCTGTTCGATGAAAAAAGTTATTAGTGTGCTTTCTTTATTATTATTTTCTCTCACTTTATTAGCTCAAGCAGTAAAAGAAGTGGCACCGCCATACAATATTAAAACAATTTCGTTTGTTCAAAATGATCAAAATATAGTTCCCATATTTAAATTAGGTGAAGGATTTCAATTGCAGTTTGACGACCTTTTTGGTAGTGAAGCTAATTATTATTACGAAATCATCCACTGCGATTACAACTGGAACCCAACTACAATTGCAAAAAATGAGTACCTCGAAGGATTTGATAATCAAAGAATTCAGAATTATAAAAACTCATTTAACACCCTCCAGATTTATTCACATTATAACTTATCGATTCCAAATCAATTTACAAAATATTTAAAAATAAGTGGGAACTATAAAATTTTAATTTTGGATGAAAATAAAGAGATCGTATTTACTAGGATGTTTGTTTTATATGAAGATCTAGTTTCAGTTCCTATACAAGTAAAACGATCTCGAAACATTAGTACAATTGAGATGAAACAGAATTTAGATTTTGCAATTCGGTCTAATAAAATTCAGTTTCAGAATCCCTTGAGAAATGTAAAAGTGCTGATACTTCAAAACGATCAATTTAGCACTGCGCTAAAAAATGTTATTCCACAATATACCATTGGGAACGAATTAATTTACAAATACGATACAGAAACTCAGTTTTGGGCAGGAAATGAATATTTATATTTCGAAAACAAAGACATTAGATCTGCAACAAATAACGTAGCTAGAATCGATTCAAGTACACCTATTTACGGAGCTTATTTATATACCAGCGAAGCCAGAAGAAATTATCCATACTCATTTACACAAGATATTAATGGAAATTTTGTTGTTCAAAATTATAATTCAATGGAAAGCGAAATCGAAGCTGATTATACATGGGTTTATTTTACGCTCTCGGCTCCAACCTTTATACAAAATAAAGATATTTACGTAACAGGAATGTTCAACAATTATACTCTTTTGCCAGAATATAAAATGGACTATAACGCTAAGAAAGCAGTTTATGAAAAGTCCATGTTAATAAAACAAGGCTTTACTAACTTTCAATACATAATTGCTAATGAAACAGCAAATATTGATCATGAAAATGCTATAGATGGAAACTTTTATCAAACTGAAAATAAGTACACCATTTTAGTATACTACAAGGATGGAATAGACCGCTATGATAGAATAGTTGGAAAAGGATCAGCAAATTCTGTGAACATTGTTAATTAGTGAATTCTTTCACAAAATTGAGCTAAACAAGATGATTTTTTTGTAATTTTGACAATAGTAATCATTATTTTACTCATTTATTATGGTTTCTCAAATAACAAGAGGTATTAAAATTTCAGTTTTAACTAGTTTTGAAGGTACGTACTTTAAGAACTACAAAATTCACTTTGCCTTTAGTTACCACATTACAATTGAAAATCACAGTAAGGATTCAGTACAACTTATTTCTCGTCATTGGGAAATATTTGACTCTCTCAAAGATATAGAAATTGTTGATGGAGAAGGTGTTATTGGAAATAAACCAGTATTAAAACCAGGGGAGCTTCACACTTATAGTTCTGGTTGTTTATTGTCATCTCCTTATGGTGCTATGAAAGGCCACTTTAATATGATCAATTTTACTTCAACAAGAAACTTCAAAGTGATTGTACCTTCATTCAGACTTTGTGCTCCATTTGCTTTAAATTAGGTTTTTTTTAGAGCAATTCCTACCTCCGAGGATTCGAGACATTTCAAGTTTTTGCACGCTCCTTTATTTTTTTAAATAAGATAAGGAATCATTCATGTCGATCTTATTTTATAAGAAAAAATATAAAGAGAGCATAAAAAGACCTTCATTTCTATCAGGACTACAACACAACTATCTAGTAGATTAAGGAGTAGTTAAGGTCAAGAAATGTATTTTCTTTAAATAAACCTTCGTACTTTTGTTTTTTGTTTAAAAACATACAACTCATTTTTTTTAATTTTATAAGTATACAAATATGTTAAAAGGATTTTTTCACGTACCAGATGCAGTAAACGAGCCTGTAAAAAGCTACGCACCTAATTCGCCAGAAAGAGCAGCGGTAAATGCAGCTTACACAGAAATGTGGAATGCTAAAATTGACGTTCCACTTTATATTGGCAACGAAGAAATTAGAACTGGAAATACTAAAACGATGTCAGCACCTCACGATCACTTGCATATTGTAGGCACGTATCACCTCGCTGAAAAATCACATATAGAAAACGCAATTACAACTGCACTAACAGCGCGAACAAACTGGGCTAAAATGGCTTGGGAACAACGTGCGGCTATTTTCCTAAAAGCAGCTGAATTAATAGCTGGACCTTACAGAGCTAAAATTAATGCGGCAACAATGATTGCGCAATCCAAGACGGTTTATCAAGCTGAAATTGATGCATCTTGTGAATTAATTGACTTTTTGCGTTTTAATGTGCAATACATGACCCAAATATATAACGAGCAACCAAAGTCGAAGTCAGATATGTGGAACCGTGTAGAATATAGACCTCTTGAAGGTTTTGTTTATGCAATTACTCCATTTAATTTTACAGCCATTGCTGGAAATCTGCCTACAAGTGCAGCGTTGATGGGTAATGTGGTAGTTTGGAAACCAGCAGCAACCCAAGTATATTCAGCTAATTTATTGATGGAAATTTTTAAAGAAGCGGGATTACCTAATGGTGTGATCAACATGGTAATGGGCGATTCAGCAATGATAACTGAAACATTATTAAACAGTCGTGATTTTGCTGGCGTTCACTTTACAGGTTCAACAGGAGTTTTCAATGACATTTGGGCAAAAATTGGAACCAATATTAGCAAGTATAAAACATACCCAAGAATTGTAGGAGAAACAGGTGGTAAAGATTTTATTATTGCACATCCATCAGCAAACCCAAAACAAGTTACAACAGGAATTGCTCGCGGTGCATTTGAATATCAAGGTCAAAAATGTAGCGCTGCTTCACGTGTTTACATTCCACAAAGTTTGTGGCCAGCTGTCAAACAACAGTTGGAAGCCGACTTGAAATCTATGAAAATGGGTTCACCAGAAGATATGAGCAATTTTATTACTGCTGTAATTTCTGAAGGTTCGTTCGACAAATTAGCAGGATTTATTGATCAAGCTAAAAAAGATACTGATGCCGAAGTTATTATGGGTGGCAATTATGATAAATCAAAAGGTTACTTCATTGAACCAACAGTTATTCTCACAACAAACCCTAAATACACTACAATGGAAACTGAATTATTCGGACCAGTTGTAACTATTTATGTGTATGAAGATGCTAAATGGGCTGAGACTTTAGAATTAGTGGATACTACTTCTGAATATGCTCTAACAGGAGCAGTTTTCAGTCAAGATCGTTACGCAATTGAAGAAGCTACAATAGCACTACAAAATGCTGCAGGTAACTTTTATATCAATGACAAACCAACAGGAGCAGTTGTAGGAATGCAACCCTTTGGTGGAGCAAGAGGATCAGGAACAAATGATAAAGCGGGTTCTATGCAAAATTTACTTCGTTGGACATCAGCAAGAACTATCAAAGAAACTTTTGTAACCCCAACAGATTATAGATATCCGTTTTTAGGAGAGTAATTAATTATCTTAAAGTTTGAAAGTCGAAAGTCTTCAAGCACTATACAAGTATAAAAAGCCGAATCTAACTAATTAGATTCGGCTTTTTACTTTAAGTTATTTCCTTGGCTCTTCTTTCGACTTTATGACTTTCAACTTTACGACTCATTATACCACAAACTTCAACGGCACATGTACCACCTTCTTCGTCTCAAAAAATTCATCTTCAAAGAAATTAGCTAGATTATATTCTGTTGCTTTAGGGAAGTCTTTCAATTCCTCAGTTAGATCACCACCTTTCAAATACAGAATTCCGTTTTTCAATTCGTGCTTGTTATTCTTTTTAATTTTAGTCTTTACCCAAGAAACAAAATCAGGCATATTCGTAACGGCACGACTTACAATAAAATCAAAATCACCTTTTACATTTTCAGCGCGTAGTTGTTCTGCTTTTACGTTTTTCAGTTCTAGTCCTTCGGCGACAGCCTGAACTACTTTTATTTTTTTGGCAATTATATCAATCAAATGAAAACGAGTTTCAGGAAATAAAATTGCTAAAGGAATTCCCGGAAACCCACCTCCGGTGCCAACATCTAAAACAAAAGTTCCAGGTTCAAACTTTATAATTTTCGCAATTCCCAATGAGTGCAAAATGTGCTTCGTATATAGGGCATCTATATCTTTTCTCGAAATAACATTGATTTTCTCATTCCAATCATGGTATAAAAAATCAAGTTTTTCAAACTGTTGCTTCTGAAGATCGGTTAAATTAGGAAAATACTTAAGAATCTCATTCATCTCTTGTTTTTTTAACAAAAGTAATACTTTACAGTTAAAATATTTATCTCAATTTTGTATAACCAAAAATTTATAATAATTATCTTTGACCTTTATTAAAATCTTATGAATAACAACGCTCCTATATTTGCAAAGCAAGACAACTTGAAGTTCTTTAGAACACTTAACTCACGGGTTAACAATTACTTCAAAGAGAATAATATCCAAAAAACAGGTAACTGGAAATTGTACTTAAAAACAATTATTTTGTTTTCTGTTTTTCTCGCTCCCTACTTTATAATTTTAACACTTGGTATGCCTTTTTGGGCACATTTACTATTAACAATTGTGATGGGGATAGGCATGGCAGGCGTTGGTATGAACGTTATGCACGATGGTAACCACGGTTCATATTCTAATAAAAACTGGGTGAATAAATTTATGGGAGGAACAATTTACGTTCTTGCTGGAAATGTACATAACTGGCAAGTACAGCATAATGTTTTACACCATACCTACACTAATATTCCTGGACATGATGAGGACTTAGATGCTGGACGTGTTATTCGATTTACTAAAGATGCAAAATGGTATAATTTTCACCGTTTTCAACAATATTATTCTGTTTTCTTGTATGGTTTATTGACTTTCAACTGGGCAATAACAACCGACTTTAGACAAATGAGAAATTATCTTAAAAGAAAATTATCTTATGGAGAACCTAAGAGTCCAAAAGTACTTTGGACTACTTTAATTATTACAAAAATAATTTATGTTTCAATTTGGATCGTTCTTCCTATTGTTATTGGAATTGCATGGTGGAAAGTTCTTATTGGTTTTTTTGTAATGCATTATACTGCAGGATTAATCTTAAGTGTTGTGTTTCAATTAGCACATGTTGTCGAAGAAACTACAAATCCATCACCTAATGAGTTAGGAGAAATGGATAATACTTGGGCCATTCACCAATTATTCACCACAACTAATTTTGCTCCTAAAAATGCAATTATTAACTGGTACACAGGTGGACTGAATCACCAAATTGAGCATCATATTTTCCCAAATATTAGTCACATACATTATGGTAAAATTGCAAAAATTGTGAAGGAAACAGCTCAAGAATGCAACTTGCCATATTATGAATACAAAACAATGAGAAGTGCTGTTGTTGCTCACTTTAAACATTTGAAAGAACTAGGGATGAAACCCGCGTTATAAACACACAACTATTACTAACCTCCCTATTAAATTTTAGGGCAATCAACAATTTTTTAATGAGCAATCCACTTTCAGACAGAATCAACAATCTAGCTACTTCACAAACGTTAGCAATGGCAGCTTTAGCCAGAGAATTAAAAGCAGAGGGTAAAGATATCATCAGTTTAAGTTTAGGCGAACCTGATTTTAACACACCTGACTTTATTAAAGAAGCTGCAAAACGAGCTATAGATGAAAATTATAGCACTTATTCTCCAGTTGAAGGTTATATGGAATTGAAGGAAGCGATTTGTAGAAAATTTAAAAGAGATAATAATTTAGAGTACAAACCTTCTCAAATTGTAGTTTCAACAGGAGCAAAACAATCTTTATATAATATTGCACAAGTGATGTTAAACGATGGTGACGAGGTGATTTTGCCAGCACCATATTGGGTTTCATATTTCGAAATCGTAAAATTGTCTGGTGGTAATCCAGTGGTAGTACCAACATCCGTAGAAACCGATTTCAAAATTACACCAGAACAATTAGAAGCAGCAATAACGCCAAAAACAAAAATGATGTGGTATAGTTCTCCTTGTAATCCAAGTGGAACAGTTTACAATCGCGAAGAATTGACTGCATTAGCTAAAGTATTAGAGAAATATCCGCATGTTTATGTGGTTGCAGATGAAATTTACGAGCATATTAATTTCTCTGGAACTTTTTGTAGTATCGCTTCAATTCCGGGAATGTTAGAAAGAACTATTACTGTAAATGGAGTTGCAAAAGCTTTTGCGATGACAGGTTGGAGAATTGGATACATTGGCGCACCCGAATTTATTGCAAAAGCGTGTACTAAAATTCAAGGCCAAGTCACAAGCGGCGCTAATAGTATCGCACAACGTGCTACGATTACTGCCGTTGACGCTGACCCAAGCGTATTAAAACATATGGTAGATGCCTTCCACAGCCGTAGAGATTTAGTTGTGGGTTTATTAAAAGAGATTCCAGGAATTAAAATTAATGTTCCAGAAGGGGCATTTTATGTATTCCCAGACGTCTCTTCTTATTTTGGAAAAACGCTAAGAGGAACTTTTATTAAAGATGCAAATGATTTTTCTATGTATCTTTTAGGAGAAGCTAATGTTGCTACTGTAACAGGTGATGCTTTTGGAAACCCTGACTGTATTCGTTTTTCTTATGCTACAAGTGAAGATATATTAAAAGAGGCTTTACGCCGAATAAAAGATGCATTATCTTAATATAAAGCTATGTATAATAGTAAGCCTCAATAAATTCTTGAGGCTTTTTTTGATCAGAAAAAAATGACTTGTTGTGAAAATAAAATTTCATTTTTATATTACATTTATTTAATCTTGGATTAATCCATTATTAATGAGATGATTATTAATAATAATACAAATAATCAATTTAATTCTATAACAAAAAAGCTTTATAAAAGTGTCAAATTTGCGGTATAACAATTAAAAATAATATTATGTTACATACAGATGAAACCACAAAAGAAGTAGTTAGCACATTAGAAGGATTAATTTCAATTCTTGAAGACGGTAAATTAGGGTATACAAATGCAGCAGAACATGTTGAAAATGACACCATGAAAGCTGAATTTTTTGACTATGCACGTGAACGTTCTCTTTTTATAGTTGAACTTCAAGACGAAATAAATAGGTTAGGAAAATCAACTGACGAATCAGGTGGAGGTGCTTTAGGAGCTTTGCACCGTACTTGGATTGATATTAAATCTACTTTTACTGGTGGCGATACTGACGCTATAATAAACGCTTGTGTAACTGGAGAAGAAGCTGCAATTGAGAAATATCAAGATGCATTAAAAAAAGAAGAACTTCAACCAAATCAAATAGCGATAGTATCACAACAATTAAGTACTATTCAAAGCACATTGATGAAAATTAAAGCACACAAGATGTCTTAATTAGATTCTATATATTTTATAAAGACCACTTAATTATTTATTAAGTGGTCTTTTTATTTTATCGCTATTTATAAACTTAAACTGTTGTAAGATTTATTTTTTAGTATAAATTGATGCTCTTATTTAATTCAAAAGTTCTTTGAGAAAGTCATTATTCACTATTTTTTTATTGTCATGATTCCTATAATAAGTATTTACTTTAAATAAACTATAATCTAGTACCATAAAAATTCATTTTCTTATTTTTACGTTTTTATTTAGAAAAATATATTATGAAAATATTACTTCTCGGCTCTGGAGAATTGGGTAAAGAATTTACCATTGCTGCACAACGAATTGGTCAAATTGTTATTGCGGTAGACAGTTATAAAAATGCGCCTGCTATGCAAGTTGCGCATGATTTTGAAGTAATAAATATGCTAGACGGTGAAGCTTTGGATATGATCGTTGCCAAGCATCAGCCTGATTTTATAGTACCAGAAATTGAGGCCATTAGGACGGAACGCTTTTATGATTACGAAAAACAAGGAATTACCGTCGTGCCTTCAGCAAAAGCGGCAAATTATACCATGAATAGGAAAGCGATTCGGGATTTAGCGTCAAAAGAATTAGGACTAAAAACAGCTAATTATTGTTACGCCACAACTGCTACAGAATTGTATGAAGGAGTTAAAGCTGTTGGAATGCCCTGTATAGTGAAACCACTAATGAGTTCTTCAGGAAAAGGACAATCGACCATAAAAACAGTTGCGGATATTGAAAAAGCGTGGAAGTATGCAGTTGACGGTTCTCGTGGCGACATTATAGAAGTAATCGTTGAGGCATTTGTTAAATTTCATTCAGAAATTACGTTGCTAACTGTTGTACAGAACAACAATCCAACTTTGTTTTGCGCACCTATTGGTCATAGACAAGAGCGCGGAGATTATATCGAAAGCTGGCAACCCGCTAGAATTTCAGATAAGGATTTATATGAAGCTCAAGATATGGCTGAAAAAGTTACTGAAGCTTTAGGTGGAGCTGGACTTTTTGGAGTAGAATTTTTCTTAGCTGATGATGGCGTTTATTTCTCTGAATTATCACCAAGACCACATGATACGGGTATGGTAACCTTAGCAGGTACACAAAACTTTAATGAGTTTGAATTGCATTTGCGTGCTATATTAAGTTTGCCTATTTCCGAAATTACATTAGAAAAAGCGGGAGCTAGCGCAGTAATTTTAGCTTCGGAAAATTCGTTTCATCCTTCTTATTTAGGTGTAGAAAAAATAGCAGCTTTGTCAAAAACCGACTTTAGAATTTTTGGTAAACCAACAGCGAGACCCTTTAGAAGAATGGGTGTAGCTTTGACTCATGACTCGCTAGACACTGCTATTGAAACTGTAGTTGAACGAGCAATTAAAGCAGCTCATTTAGTAACCGTAAAATCTTAATCATGAAAAAAATATTAATATTAACATTCTTATTCTTTACAGTAACATTGAGCGCTTAAAAAATTAAAGAAGAAATATAACCGCAAATTGTAGAAGCTGCTTGCGGACAATGTCAATTTGGGATGAAAGGAAACGGTTGTGATTTAGCTGTACGTATCGATGGAAACGCATATTTTGTAGATGGAACATCAATTGATTCACACGGAGATGCTCATGCAAATGATGGATTTTGTGCTAAGATAAGAAAAGCTGAAGTGCTTGGAAAGATAGTTGAGAATAGATATAAAGTTACCTCTTTCAAGTTAGTACCCATTAAATAGAAAACGGCTTGCAGTGATTATTGCAAGCCGTTTTTATTATTAGTTTGTTTTTAAACTCGATTTCAAATTAAGATTTTCAAAACTCGATATATCTATCACTTCTTCTAAATCTAAATCAAAAGAAACGGCAATACTATCTCCTATAATCGTTACTGGCAACTGATTTGATATTTGCGATGATCCTACAAAAATATTTGGATAATCTTTTACCTTAAAATAGTAAAAACTGTTTCCATTTTTTACATCATTTTGAATTCGTGTTACTATTGACTTCACAATTTTTTTGTTCGAAACTGCATTAGGATTGATCTTATTATCCGCCATATTATAAACGTTCTTAAAGGAAGTCAACGTTTCTCTCATCGTATTTCCTACTCCTACAATTGTGTAATCAGAAATATCAACCATAGCAAACATCTTTACCAATCCGCCATCATCTTTAAGCGTCATTACGTACGCTGGAATATTATTGATATTATAAGGAATGGGTAATGAGGCGCGATATCCCTTCTCCTGAACTTTCCCTTGTGCTGAACTTTGAGCAGCATATTCAGTTGCACCACTTTGCTTATAAAAGGTAGCTTCTTTAGTTCTAGTATCAACAAGTACAAAACCCACTGCTGATTCATCTTTCCCCACCGAAGTTAATCCAGTATACCAATATGATTTATTATCTTTTCCGTAAACTAACGTCATCCCTTCAGTAATTTGTAGTTTATCCGCATTAGAAAAATTCCAATAGCCACGAACGTATTCTCCCCAATCATTTAACTGATCTTCTATAATATCCAAAGGCTGAATTCTATCAACCCACAATGGTGTTTTTGCAATAGTAAATTCAGACATGTCACCTGATTGAGCATCTACTAGAATAATTCCTGTAGCTTCCTTGCCTGCAAAACCAATCGTTTTCATGTATTTAGTAATCACCCAAAAAGGGTTTCCATCATCATCGATTTCAAAACTAAAATCAGTTAAACCCACTGTTGCGTTCCCGTTAAAATAAACATGACGATGAATTTGATTTCCAAAATAGGCGTTAGGCTGGTATTTTATTTTGATGTCTTTTCCACCAACTTGTTGCACTAGTTTTACATCACGCTCATTAGTGGCAGAAACCATTACATATCCTGCAGTTCCTTCCTTATTATTAAACCATTTTAAGAATCCTGAATGCAATAGCGGAGCAACCCAGTAAAGTTCACTTCCTACTTTCTGAATACAAAATTCACCTAATTCCACTTGACTTCCTAAGGCTGGTTGTGATCCTAATATTTTCTCACCTAATAAGTAGGCAAGTTGTTCATCAACAACTCGAATTTTATCTATAGAAATTGGTGCAATATGATTAGTGATTTTTTGACCATTTTTTACTTCACCTATTAATTTTTGATAAGAATCACTTCTAAACATTTTTAAGCTGGTGAAAAACGGAAGTATAATACAATAGATTAATAGAATAGCTATAGAAATATATAAAAACTTACTTGGCATTCTGGCTAGTTTCACTTCATTTGTTTTCTGTGATACAGTGATACCCGTTGACAAAATTACCGCAATAATTAAAACAACTATAATTATAAAAGTGAATCCTGTAAAACCATAGTTTATAACTGGTAAATTGATATAAAACAATAATAAAGTAATTGCAAGCAACACTACAATGGACAAGATTTTTTTCATGGTTCTAATTTTTTCTTATTAGTATCAAAAATGCTATTTTGTTACAGATTAAGTAAAATGAATTCTATATACGCTACTAAATTAAATATAGTTTCTGATTTATAAGGAAGTATCCAAATTAAATAGAAATTTTTAAATACAGTAAAAAACAGTAATTTTGCGCCAGAATTTTCAATTTAGATTCCCGAAGTTTTACAATAATAATGATAAACTGAAATAAATATAAAATAAATGAAAGCATACGTATTTCCAGGTCAAGGCGCACAATTTACAGGAATGGGAAAAGACCTTTATGAAAATTCTCCTCTGGCAAAAGAATTATTCGAAAAAGCGAATGAAATTCTAGGTTTCCGCATTACAGATATCATGTTTAGCGGTACCGCAGAAGAACTCAAAGAAACTAAAGTAACGCAACCAGCAGTATTTTTACATTCAGTTATTTTAGCAAAAACGTTAGAGGATTTCGAACCAGAAATGGTAGCGGGACATTCCTTAGGAGAATTTTCGGCTTTAGTTGCCAATGGTGTATTATCATTTGAAGATGGTTTAAAATTAGTTTCTCAAAGAGCACTAGCGATGCAGAAAGCTTGCGAAATCACACCATCAACTATGGCTGCCGTTTTAGGATTAGCAGATAATATAGTGGTAGAAGTTTGCGCAACAATTGATGGTATTGTTGTAGCGGCTAATTATAATTGTCCGGGACAATTAGTGATTTCTGGAGAAACCTCAGCGGTTGAGAAAGCTTGTGATGCAATGAAAGCAGCTGGAGCAAAAAGAGCATTAGTATTACCTGTAGGCGGTGCATTTCATTCGCCTATGATGGAACCAGCTAGAGAGCAATTAGCAGCAGCTATTGAAGCGACTACTTTTTCTAATCCTATTTGTCCTGTTTATCAAAACGTAACTGCTAGTGCGGTTTCATCACCAGAGGAAATCAGGAAAAATTTAATTATTCAATTGACGGCTCCTGTAAAGTGGACACAATCTGTACAGCAAATGATTGCTGATGGGGCTACAAGTTTTACAGAAGTTGGACCTGGGAAAGTTTTATCGGGATTAATTGGAAAAATAGATAAGGAAGCAGTTACTGCGAACGCTTAGACGTACTGATCAGTTTCTAAAGATCAATATGATTATAATTATACTATCCTCATAAGCAAAAGTTTATGGGGATTTTTGTTTTAAAATGTAAACGCACATAACTTATTTTTTCAACACAAATTACACAGATTTTCACAAATTAATTTTTCTGATGATACTTATTGACTTTTATTTATTTCAGGTAAATATTCTTTTGATGTATAATTGATGCTAAACTTCGTTTCAAATTGTAAATTCTCTGTAACACCCTTTTGTTTTGAAGTTGTATGGAATAAAATAATTAAATCATCCGTTTTATCTGTATTTTATTTTTTATACCGAAGGTTTTAAAAATAGATTTACAAAAAAATCCCAAACTATCATTTTGATAATTTGGGATTTATGTTTAATAACTTCTATATTTAACTTCTAATTTTTTGTTCCCATTTCCAAGCACTAGCCATCGCTTCATCAAGTGTAGATTGTGCTTTCCACCCTAAAACATCATTTGCTTTATCTGTATTAGCGTACGCAGAAGTGATATCTCCTTCTCGACGTCCCACAATTTTATATGGTAATTTCTTATCACTCACTTTTTCAAAACTACGTATTACTTCTAAAACAGAGCTTCCTGTTCCTGTTCCTAAATTAAAAATTTCTACTTTTGAAATATTTTTTTTATGTAATAAACGTTGCAAAGCAATTACATGGGCTTTCGCCAAATCTACAACGTGAATATAATCACGAACAGCAGTTCCATCCGGCGTTGGATAATCATCTCCATAAACAGCTAATTCTTTTCTTAATCCAAAACCTGTTTGCGTAATAAAAGGCACTAAATTCTGCGGAACACCTAATGGTAATTCGCCTATTTCTGCGGAAGGGTGAGATCCAATAGGATTAAAATAACGCAATAAAATCGCATTGATATTAGTGACTTTCGCAGTGTCAGTTATAATTTCCTCCCCTACAGCTTTAGTATTTCCGTATGGAGACATAGCTTGTTGCAATGCGGCATCTTCCGTAATTGGCATTTTTTCGGCTTGACCGTAAACAGTACAAGAAGAACTGAAAATAAAATTCGCCTCTGATTTTTGCTGTAATTCTTTTAAAACATAAATCAAAGCGCTAATGTTATTTTCATAATACAACAGTGGATCTTCGACACTTTCACCTACTGCTTTTGATGCAGCAAAATGAATAACGCCTGAAATATCCGTGTGACGTTGAAAAAAATTTTGAACTTTTTCTTTTTCACGTAAGTCTATATTTTCAAATTGAGGAACTTTACCCGTAATATTTTGAATTCCGTCTAAAACACTCAACGAAGTATTAGAAAGATTATCTATAATAATTACCTCAAATCCTTCATTTTGTAATTCTACCACTGTATGAGATCCTATAAAACCCAAACCACCTGTTACTAATACTTTCATTTTATTTGCTGATTTTTATGGCACTATTATTACTGTAAATATTCCAGAATACTATCTGTTATGTATTTAATTTGTTCATCATCAAGTTCAGTGTGCATAGGTAAAGAAAGCACTTCTGTAACTAGTTGATTCGTTACCGGAAAATCTTCTTCTTTATATCTACTATCTGTATAGGCTTTTTGTGAATGCAATGGAATTGGATAATAAATCGCACATGGAATGCCTTTATCTAATAAATGTTGCATCAGCCCATTCCTGTTAGCTGCAATAATACGTAAAGTATATTGATGAAAAACGTGACAATCACAAATATCACAAATAAATGGTGCAATGATATTTTTATGTCCATCTAACGCTGCTGAATATTTTCGTGCTGCGTCTTGTCGCGCTCTTCCGTACTGATCCAGCAATGGTAATTTAGCGTTTAAAACTGCTGCTTGAATACTATCTAAACGTGAATTTACACCTACAACATCGTGGTGATAACGCTCATACATACCATGGTTTACAATGCCACGAAGTTTGTGTGCCAAGGCATCATCATTAGTGAAAATTGCTCCACCATCGCCGTAACATCCAAGATTTTTAGATGGAAAAAATGAAGTAGCTCCTACATGACCTATTGTACCAGCCTTTTTCTTGCTTCCATCAGAAAACTTACAGTTTGCCCCAATTGCTTGGGCATTATCCTCAATAACATAAAGATTATGTTCTTCTGCAATAGCCATAATCGCTTCCATATTAGCAGCACGGCCAAATAAATGAACCGGCACAATTGCTTTTGTTTTTGCTGTGATTGCTTTTTTTATTCCCTCTATCGATATGTTCATATTGTACATATCAACATCAACAAGAACGGGAGTCAATTGTAATAATGCAATTACTTCAACAGTTGCTGCAAAGGTAAAATCGGCCGTAATTACCTCATCTCCAGGTTTTAAACCTAATCCCATCATTGCAATTTGTAACGCGTCGGTTCCATTTGCACAAGGAATTACATGTTTTACATCTAAATACTCTTCTAATGCTTTCTGAAATTGATGTACCTGTGGACCGTTAATGTAGGTATTGGTTTCTAAAACTTCTTGAATAGAATTATTAACAGTCTCTTTTATTTTATCATATTGACTCTTTAAGTCAACCATTTGAATTTTGTTCATCTGTTTTTTTGTTTAAAATTAGAAAAGCCCATTTATGTAGACAGTTCCTTAAAACGAGCAACAAAAATAGTTATTTAATGAATTCCAACCAACGCACAATTATTAAAAAAAGAAAATATTGATCAGTAATGATGTGTTATTTTGTAACATAAATTAAAATTATTGATAGTCAAAAAATAAAATAAAGAAAACGTATTTTAGCGACAAAATATAAATGATGCTTTTTCTCTATAATTTAGTGGTTCGCCTTGCTGGTTTTTTATTAAAAATCGTTGCCCTTTTTAATCCAAAAATGAATCTTTTCATAGAAGGGCGAAAAAGTGTATTTCAGACATTAGAACAAAAAATAAAACGTACAGACAATACTATTTGGTTTCACGCCGCTTCCTTAGGAGAGTACGAGCAAGGTTTACCTGTGATTGAATCAGTCAAAAATCAATTTCCTAATCATAAAATTGTGCTCACCTTTTTTTCTCCATCAGGTTTTGAGATTCGTAAAAATAATACAATTACTGATGTTACGATTTATTTACCAATGGACACTAAGAAAAATGCTCAAGAATTTATAAACCTTGTTCATCCTGAATTAGTGTTTTTTATAAAATACGAATATTGGCCAAATTATTTAGCTGAATTAAAAAAGCAAAGTATTAAAACCTATTTAATTTCAGGGATCCTTAGAGAAAACCAACTGTTTTTTAAATGGTATGGTGGTTTTTATAGAGAGGCACTAAATACTTTTACCTACTTTTTTGTTCAAAACGAAAATTCTAAAAAGCTTTTGCAGCAGCTTGGAAAAAATAATGTAGCAGTGTCAGGCGATACTAGATTTGATCGTGTGGTAAACATCTTAGAAAAAGACAATACACTAGATTTCATTTCTCAGTTTAAAAACAACAAATTAATTATTGTTGTGGGAAGCTCATGGCCAAAGGATGAAAAACTACTTGTCAATTTTATCAATTCAAACCCATTAAATATTAAATTTATTATTGCTCCACATAACATTAAAAAGGAACAAATAATAGAATTACAAAATAGCATCTCTAAAAAAACTATTTTACTCTCTCAAAAAGAAAACAAAAACTTAGGTGAATTTGACGTTTTTATTATTGACGCTATTGGTTTATTGACAAAAATATATAGTTATACTGACATTGCGTATGTAGGTGGTGGTTTTGGTAATCCTGGTGTACATAATTTATTAGAACCAGCCACTTTTGGAGTTCCAATTATTATTGGCCCTAATTATTCTCATTTTGCGGAAGCGGTAGCACTTGTAAATATGGAAGGTTGCAGTGTTATTAAAAATGAACAAGAATTAACAGAAACTTTCACAAACCTTATTATAAATGATGATATTCGGCATGAGAAAGGACATATTTGCTCCACTTTTGTACAAATGAATAAAGGCGCAACCTCCATAATAATAAATCACATTTTGAATGATACAGTTTAAATGCTTAGCAATAGCGGATATAGAAACAATAATCGAAATGATGCAGGATTTTTATGCAATCGATAATTATCCCATTGACATCGAACTTTCTAAATCTTTATTTCACGAATTTCTTGCCGATAAAAATCTTGGCAAAGCTTGGCTGATCCTTTTAGATAATAAGATCGTAGGGTATGTGATTTTAACTTTTATCTTCAGTTTTGAGTATCAAGGTAAAATTGCATTTTTAGACGAATTGTATTTATCTCAAAAAGCTAGAGGAAAAGGAATAGGAAGAAAAACAATATCTTTTATTTTAGCAGAAAGCAAAAAACTAGCCTTGAAATTAATTTACTTAGAAATAGAAAATCATAATCAAAACGCACAAAAATTGTATATTGCAAGCGGTTTTGAATTGCATAATCGAAAATTAATGGCACTTAAACTCAAATAAAATTGCAAACTAAATAAATAAACATGAAATTTTTAAAACTATTCCTATTATTATTTGTTATTCAGACACAAGCGCAACAAGGCGGAATGTGGATTCCTTCGCTATTGAAGGGAATGAATGAAACAGAAATGAAAAATCTAGGCATGAAAATGTCTGTGAAAGAGATTTATGATGTAAATAATTCAAGCATCAAAGACGCGGTTCCCCATTTTAATGGTGGTTGCACCTCAGAGGTGATTTCGCCTAAAGGATTGATTTTAACAAACCATCATTGTGGATATTCTCAAATTCAGTCGCATTCCACAGTTGAAAACGATTATCTTACTAAAGGGTTTTGGGCTTATAAAATGGAAGATGAATTGCCAAATGAGAATTTGACAGTAACTTTTATCATAAAAATCGAAGATGTAACTACAGCTGTATTAAATGGTACTACTGGGCTTACAAACGAAGTTGACAAACAGAAAAAAATTCAAGAAAACATATCTGCACTGAGTAATTCTCTACCAAAGGAAAATTGGCAAGAAAATAAAATCCGTACTTTTTATGAAGGAAATCAGTATATGTTATTTGTAACCGAAACATTTAGCGACGTGAGATTAGTTGGAGCGCCACCAACATCTATTGGGAAATTTGGATCCGATACTGACAATTGGGTTTGGCCGCGTCACACTGGTGATTTCTCATTATTCAGAATTTATGCAGACAAAAACAATCGTCCTGCTAAATATTCTAAGGATAATGTTCCTTATACACCCAAACACTTTTTACCAATTTCGCTTGATGGCGTAGCCGAAGATGATTTTACTTTAGTATTTGGTTATCCAGGAAAAACAAATGAGTATTTGCCAGCAGTTGCAATTGAACAAATTGTAAACGAACTTAACCCAGCAAAAATAGAAATCAGAGATAAAGCTTTAAAAGTTGCTGATGGTTTTATGCGAAAAGACAATGCAATCAAAATTCAATATGCGTCAAAATATGCCAGTATTGCTAATTATTGGAAGAAATGGATTGGTGAAACACAAGGGTTGAAAAAATCAAATGCTGTTGCAATCAAGAAAGATGCAGAAATGGCTTTTCAACAAAAAATTGTTAAAGTAGGGAAAGAAAAAGAATACGGAACGCTACTGGCTGATTTTGAAAAAAATTATAATGCAATCGCTCCTTATGCTGTTGCACGGGAATACTTTATGGAAATTGTACTGCGTAATACTGAAATGTTAAGCACCGCGTACAAATTATACCAACTAGAGCAAGTTTATAATGCTAGAGGAGAACAAGCCTTTAACGACAGAAAAACTAATCTAATCAATGGACTAGCAGATTTCTATAAAAACTTTAATGCCGCCGTAGATGAAAAAGTTTTTGAACAACTAATAGAATTGTATGCTACTAAATCATCTAAGCAATTTTTGCCACAAAGTCTAGTTAATGTAAATCCTAAAAATTTAGCTGCGGAAGTGTATAGCAAATCAAAATTGAAAGATTATAATAGTTTAAAGCAATTACTCTCTGGTGATGCAAAAACAGTAGTTTCAAATTTAAATGCAGATCCTGGATTTAAATTAGTCAAAGAATTAGGTGAAATTTATGCAAAGGAGATTGCTCCTAAATACGATGAAATCAATTTGAATATTACAGCCTTACAACGGACTTATATGAAGGCGCAATTAGAGCTTAATACCGATAGTCGTATATTTCCAGATGCTAATAGTACATTGAGAGTAACTTACGGAAAAGTAAAAGGATATGAGCCAAAAGATGCTACTTTATACGAGCCAGTAACTTATCTAGAAGGAGTAATGGAAAAATATGTTCCTGGAGATTATGAATTTGATGTCCCATCGAAACTAGTAGAATTATATAAAACTAAAGATTATGGTGCATACAGTGAAAACGGTAAAATGCCTGTCAATTTTATAGGTACTAATCATACTACAGGCGGTAATTCTGGAAGTCCAGCACTTGATGCTTATGGGAACTTAATTGGTCTTAATTTTGACCGTGTATGGGAAGGAACGATGAGCGACATCTATTATGATCCAAGTATATGTCGAAACATTATGGTTGATATAAGATATGTACTATTTATCATGGATAAATATGCAGGAGCAAACAACTTAATCAGCGAATTAAAGTTAGTTCACCCTAAGAAAAAGAACGCTGCAAAAAAGAAATAATAACAGCAAAACGTTCTCGTATACAGTCATTAAGTACTAAAATGAAATTTGAACTACGTAAACTAATGCAAAGACCTAATTGTAAAAAAACATAGTTGTAATTAACAAAAAGATTATTTTTCAAAAAAAAAATAAAAAAATAATTTACGTATTAAAAAATTTATATCTTTGCGACGAATTAATAATTAACCTTTATATTAAATTAAGATGAAAAAAGTATTTTTAAGTTTAGCTGTTGTTGCTGTTTTAACTGTTGTATCATGTAAAAAAGCTGATGCTGCAGCTGACGAAGTTACTGTAGATACAACTGCTGTAATCACTGATACTACTGCAATAGTTGTTGACTCTACAGTTACTACTACTGACACTACTGCTGTAACTCCAGAAGTTGCTCCAGCTCAGTAATTTTTAAATTACAGAAAAAAATCAAGTCATCCGCTTAGCGTGATGGCTTTTTTTATGTGTAGTAATTTTAGTCCTGTAAAGAATTAAAAAAACGTGGCATGTTTTGAAAGTTCAAAATATGCCACGTTTTTTTTGTTTTAACTAAGATTAATCTATAAAAATAAAATCATTGGTAGAGAAGTCTAATATTTCGGCGCTTGATCCATATTTAACGATTTCATCAATCCCTTTCTGTAAACGCAATGCAGTAGTGTATTTTCTGCTGGTGGCAAAATGAATCTCCGCGATCATTAATTTAAAAAAGAACTTTCCTGAAGAAGACTTGAATTTTAAAAATTTAGCTGATTCTATTTCCAGTTTAAACTTCTCAATATCATTCTCACATTCAAATTTAAGTTCATAACTTAAACTTGTAAAAACAATTTTACCTTTTCTAGATGTAAAAACAAATTTATATTCGTCATTATATCTTTTACTAATTACAAAAGCGCCCATAGAGATTCAATAAAGATTTACTTGATTAACAATACTACAATTTTTAATAAAATACATAGGTAGGTAATTTTTATTGACAGGATTTAAAAATATGTAAAATAAAACTAAATTTTTTTAAAATAAAAAAGCCCCAAACATATTTTGGAGCTTTTTAGTACTCAGAGCGGCTCCGAAACTTCGGAGTCGAACCAGCTAGTCTATCATAATTTACGAAGAAAATCTACCAATATACTGGGATCAGCCGCTACTTTCTCTAAAAAAATTCTAGATTTCATTCTTTTTAAAAATCGTTCTAAGAAATAGGCTTGCTCACTAGTTTCACATTCAAAACTTAATTTTAAATCCTAAGGAATTCCCTTGACAGTTAATGATTTGTCATAAAATCCAGAATTATGTTCACTCAGCCTCTTGAATACATTATCAGTAGTACCAACATAATACCTAGCTAATTTTTAGAATAAAGTATATAAATGAGGCTTTAGTAAAAGTTTAATGGCTTTAGGTCTAAATCACCAAAATAGAACATTACGTTTATGTTAAATCTCTTGAAGTTTAAGAACCCTCTGGCTTTTGCTAGAATGGATTGAATCCTGCCATTTAAGTTCTCGTGTTTACCGCTTGTGGTTTCTGTAATTATTGCATTTTCAATTCCTTTTGCGTGTCTTTTAAAGGTTTCCACTAATTAGTTTACATGCTTTAAATTCTTTTTGGGCGTTTCTTCAAGCCAAACTTTAAAAAGCTGTAATTTATACGACCAGTGATTATGACTAAATATAGTTTTAAAATTCTCTCTAATTACCCATACCTCTGATATTTTTAAATTTATTTTAGTCATTTGCCAAATATTTATTGTTGATTTTCGGTTCTATTTTCTTCATTTTTCATCACGGAATATTTTTTGCTTTGTAAGTATTGGGTTCTCTTTTATTTTACTTTTTCTAGTTTTATCAATGGCTTCTGATAACTTTTTTACCAGATGAAATTTACCGTGAACTAGTAGTGCAGGAGGTGCTATTTCCGTCATTACATTCATAAATGGTTTCCACATATTAAAATTAACAAGCTCGATTTGTAGTGGTTTTTCTTCTTCATTTAATTCAAAAAAAAGTGTCTTAACGCTTTTTTCTTTTCGTCCTTCAACTAAATTCAAAACGCATTCTTTATCGCTATCAATTAAAATGGTAGCATATTCGTGTCCAGGTTTATATGCCTTTTCATCCAAGTTAACATTTTTAAAGTCAGTAATAAAATCGCTGTGTTCCAATGCCTTTTCTACTGCTTCTTCCATAATACTTCTAATAATATAAGGCGTAGTTTTTAATAAGTTAGCTGCCATATTTTGGACGCGAACTCTTTGAAGATTGAAAATAGCTTGGTGGCTAAATTTATTAGTATAACTCCTTTATTTGGGTGCGAAAGGAATGTCTATAGTAGTGACTTTCCCTTCTTAATTCACATAGCGTGGAAAGGAACAATCCAGGTAACACTGATATTCAAACCAATTCAAGTGTTGCCATTTTCTTTTCGGAGCATGGTCATAAATTGGAAAATCTACACCTTCTAATTAAAAAATTTGGGGAGATAATTAAGATAAATAGCAATTAGCTTTTTTGATTCATTGGTTTCAACGTTTTATACTTCAAAATCATTTCCAATACCTAATAAAATTTTTAATAATTCATAAAATTCCATTTTTTTGAATAAATTTAACCATAAAATATTTACCATAGCCGAAACAAATCTTGAATTCAACTTATAAATGCAACTTTTGAGAAAAGAGTTGCAAGTAGATTAAATTTTTACAGAAAGAGAGAAAAGAAAATAAATTCTTTTC